>NZ_JALJRF010000014.1:0-132994 GCF_024519835.1 Dietzia sp. Die43
CGACACCCTCCCGCCAGCGCCCATCGCCGACTCACAACCAGCCTGAGCCACAGGGTGCGCTCCCGAATGGAGTAGCCGATCCGGAATCCGGATAGCGGATCTTCTTATCTCGTGGTGTCTGGGGGCGGAGTCAGCGCACGCCCATCATGTTCTTCCTGATCCACGGCGACAACGCGGCCATGATCCCGGCCAGGACGATCGAGGCGACGCCCAGCACGAGGAAGTAGTTGCGCTCGGCGCCGGCGTCCGTCGGGTCGTAGTACCCCGCGAGCACGCCGGACAACGCGCTGCCGATCGAGACGCTGAGGAAGAACAGCGCGACCATCTGCGTCTTGAACGCCTCCGGGGCGAGCTTGGTGGACAGGGACTGCCCGACCGGTGAGAGCAGCAGCTCGGCCATCGTGAACAGGAACAGGATCCCGACGATGCCCAGCAGCGGCGTCGCCACACTGCCCACGAAGAACAGGAACACCAGGTAGGCGATACCCATGATGAGGTTCGCGAGGGCGAACTTCATCGGGCTCGAGGGCTGACGGTTCCCGAGCTTGACCCAGAGCGTCGCGAACACGGCGGCGAAGATGATGATGAACAGCGGGTTGATGGACTGCACCCAGCTCGCCGGCATCTCCCAGCCGCCCAGGTTGCGGTCCAGTCGCTGGTCGGAATAGATCGCGATCACCGTGAACTGCTGCTGGAACAGGGCCCAGAACGCCACCGAGGCCACGAACATCGGGATGAACGAGACCACCCGGCTGCGCTCGACCGGCTCCGTCTTGGCACTGGTGATGAGGAGGGCGAACAGCGCGATCGCGCCGACCACGGCGATCGCGGTGACGATGTCCGCCAGTGACTCCAGCGGCACGAGGCCGGTGGCGATGGCTGCGACGACGAGCACCGCCACGACCGCGCCGATCCCCAGGTAGCGGACGCGCTGTGGCCGCGGGAGCGGGTCGGGGACGACAGCGCCGACGCCCTTGAGGGTGGCGCCGCGCATCGCGACGTACTGGATGAGCCCGATTGCCATACCCGCGGCCGCCGCCCCGAAGCCCCAGTGGAAGCCGTAGTTGTCCCACAGCACCCCGGTGAGCAGCGGGCCCGTCAGACCGCCGATGTTGACCGCCATGTAGTAGATCGAGAACGCGGCGTCCCGCCGGTCGTCGGTCCGGCGGTACATGTCGCCGACCACCGTGGAGGTGGTGGCCTTGAGGGTTCCCGCACCGACACCGACCAGCACGAGGCCGATGCCCAGGCCGATCGCCCCGGGTACGAGCGCCAGGGACAGGTGGCCGAGCATGATCATCACGGCTGCGCCGAACAGCGTCCTCTCGGCGCCGAGGAGGCGGTCCGAGACCCAGCCGCCCAGGATCGCGGAGGCGTACACCAGACCGCCGTACGCGCCGACGATCGAGGCGGCGATCTCCTGGGAGTAGCCGAGTCCGCCGTCGCCGACCGCGTAGTAGATGTAGTACGCCAGCAGACCCTGCATGCCGTAGAAACTGAACCGCTCCCACAGTTCGATCCCCGACAGGTTCGCCAATCCGAGTGGGTGGCCGAAGAACCTGCGGTCCGAATCGGCGAGAGCCACCTCGGCATTCCGAGTTGTCATGTATGTCAGTGATACTCCTGCTCCCCGAGCCGGACAAAACCGGTGCCGCGCGAGCTGCCCCGCAGGGGTGGGAGTCGACAATCGGTGCCCCAGACGGGAGAATCGGACCGATCAGCCCGGGCGATCTGCCCCGGGCGCAATCGAGAAGCGCAGGAGCACCTCCAGTGAGCCGAGCCGACACCCCGGCCCGATCTATCAGCCCCCTTCACCGAAGGGGGGACACCGGATGAGCATCGCGCTCTCACTCCTGGTCGGCGTCGTCGTCGTCCTGGCCATCACCGCGCTCACGGGCTACTTCGTGGCGCAGGAATTCGCCTTCATGGCCGTTGATCGCTCGCGGATGGGGGCTGCCGCCGAAAAGGGCGACCCCGTCGCCGACCGCGTACTCGGGGTCACCAGGCGGACCTCGTTCATGCTGTCGGGTGCGCAGCTGGGCATCACCGTCACGACCCTCGTCGTCGGCTACGTGGCCGAGCCACTCATCGGGCGGGCCCTGGGTGAACTACTCGGTCTGGCCTCCGTTCCACAGGCCATCGGCGTCGGTGTGGGCACGGTCCTGGCCCTGCTGTTCTCGACCGTCGTGCAGATGCTCTTCGGCGAGCTCGTGCCCAAGAACCTGGCGATCGCCAAACCCGAACCCGTCGCTCGCTGGTTGGCGCGGTCGACCACCATCTACCTGGCGCTGTTCGGCTGGCTCATCGGGCTGTTCGACAAGGCGTCCGAGGCCCTGCTCAAGGCCGTCGGCATCGAGCCGGTGCACGACAAGGAGCACTCCGCCACCGCCCGCGACCTCGAGCACATCGTCCACGAGTCCAGCGAGACCGGCGAACTCTCCCCCGAGCTCAGCCGCCTGTTGGACCGGATGCTCGACTTCCCCGGACAGCCGGCGGAGCACGCGATGATCCCGCGCTCCCGTACCGACGTGGTCCGCGGGGAGGACGCGGTCCCGGACGTGCTGTCGAAGATGGCCACCGGCCACACCCGCTACCCCGTGGTCGGTGAGGACTCCGACGACGTCATCGGCATCGTCGACCTGCACGACCTGCTGGTGATCTGCGACGACGAGCGGGACACCTCCCTGACCCTGGTGTCGGAGGTCATGCGGGCCCCGATCGTCGTGCCCACCTCCCTGCCGTTGCCCGAGGTGGCGGCGCGCCTGAGCGAACAGAAGGCCGAGATGGCCGTGGTCGTCGACGAGTACGGCGGGTTCGCCGGAGTCGTGACGATGGAGGACATGGCGGAGGAGATCGTCGGGGAGATCGCCGACGAGCACGACCCGCAGGCCGCCGGGGACGCCCCGGTCAGTGAGGGGTTGGGCTGGGTCCTGGGGGGCGACACCCACCTGGACGAGGTCGAGCGCCTGCTCGACATCACCCTGCCCGAGGTCGACGCCGAGACGCTGGGCGGCCTCGTCGTCGAGACGATCGGTGACCTGCCGGACGTCGGCGACCGGGTGGACATCCCGCTGCCCGACACCGACATCCTCGAGGAGGTCTCCGCCGATCGCGTCCTGCGGGCCGAGGTCCGTCGTCTCGAGCGTCGCGTCCCCGCCGAGCTGCATATCGTGGTCGAGGAGGCCACACGATGACCCCCACCACGACCCTCATGGCCGCCGAGGCCCAGTCCGGACTCATGAGCAATCCCTGGGTGGTCCTGGCCGCGACCGTCCTGCTCATCGCGGCGTCCGCGTTCTTCGTGGCCGTCGAGTTCTCCCTCATCTCCGCGCGGCGCCACCGCCTCGAGGACGCCGCCGCCACCAGCAGGGCCGCCCGGGCAGCTCTGCGCAACGCCTCCGAACTCACCCTCCTGCTGGCGGGAGCGCAGCTGGGGATCACGCTGTGCGCGCTGGCGCTGGGGTCGATCACCAAGCCCGCCGTGCACCACTGGCTCACCCCGGTCTTCTCCGGCTGGGGCCTGCCGTTGTGGACCGCCGACGTCATCGCGTTCATCCTCGCGCTGATCATCGTGACGTTCCTGCACCTCGTGGTGGGCGAGATGGCCCCCAAGTCGTGGTCGATCACGCATCCCGAGTACTCGGCCACCCTGCTGGCGATCCCGATGCGGGCGTTCCTCTGGCTCACCCGTCCGCTCCTGGTCGCCCTCAACGCCATGGCGAACAACATCCTGCACCGGCTGGGTGTCGAGTCGAGGGACGAGGTGTCCGCCGGTCAGGACGCCGATTCACTGCGCGAGCTCGTGCGGCACTCCGGTGAGGCGGGGACTCTGGACGACACCCATCAGCGCCAGCTGCTCAGCGCCCTCGAGCTGCAGGAGCTCACCGTGGGCGACCTGCTCGGGGAGCGCGGGGTCGACACGCCCGCCTCGCCGGAGGAGATGTCCTCCGTCGGCGCGGACGCCACCCCGGGCGAGATCCGCGACACCGCCCGCCGCACCGGCCACCTGCGGCTACTGGTCCTCGAGGACGACACCGCCGTCGGCGTGGTGCACGCGCGGGACGCCATCGACGTCGAGGGGCCGGCCACCGCCCGCGAGCTCATGCGGTCGAGCCTGTCCCTCGAGCACGACCTGACCGTCGCCGAGGCGTTCCGCCGGATGCGTGACGCACGGGCGCACCTCGTCGTCGTCGAACAATCCGGCGGGCACCCGGGCACCCACGTCTCCGAGGTCCGCGGCGTCCTCACCCTCGACGACGTGGTCCGTCGCCTCCTGCCCGTCACCTCGGGGTAGATAGGCGGGGGGTAGACGGCGCAGGTGGACCGGCGCGGGTCAGATCCGGCTGATGAGCCAGACCACGCCGAACAGCGCCAGCCCGGCTATCCCCAGCAGGACCAGCAGCATGAGCCCGACCGCGCCGATCGCCCTCAGCAGGTAGCCGCGCGCCCCGGTGTCGACGCGTCTGCCGTCGGCGATGGTGCGGTCGACCAGCCGCAGGTTCTTGGACGTGGCCTTGTGGGCGGCATCGGCGACGTCACCGACGAACGGGATCAGCCCGAGCACGGCGTCCACCAGGTAGTTCCAGCCCATCCGGAACAGGATCCGCACGGGCACCCGGTTGCGCACCGCCTCGGCGAACACGGCGGCCGCGAACACGGTGCCGACCGCGTCGCCGACGACCGGGACCAGGCCGATCACCGGATCCAGACCGACGCGATAGCGGGTGCCGGGGATGCGGACGAGGTCGTCGAGCACGCGCGCGAGACCGGTGGTGACCGGGGAGACACCGGTGCGGTCGACGGGTGCCGGGGCGGGGTCGGGACGGTCGGGGTTCACGGGCCCGAGCCTACGGTCCGCGCTCCCGGTGCGCCCGGGCCCGGGATCTGGTTTCGTGGAGAGATGATGCCCACGCCCGCCTCTCAGCCGAGTCTCCGCCCGCTGCGGCCCCACCGCGATCCCGGCGCGACCCGGCACCCGCATCGTCGCGCCGGAGGCCTCGTGGCGGCGGCCCTCGCCGTCGTGCTCGTGGGGTCGGGGTGCGCCGCGCTGACCGGCGACACGGGCGCCGACGAGGTGGACCAGTTCCTGGCCGCCCTCAATCGCGGCGACGTGACGGGCGCGGCCGCGCTGACCACCGACCCGGCCGCCGCGGAGGAGACCATCATCGCGAGCGTCGAGGGGATGGGGTTGCCCGCGATCTCCGCGACCACCACCAGCGACGACGGGCGCCCCGACCGCGACCCGGTGACGGTGGAGATCACGTGGGACATGGGCGCCGCCGGAGCCGACGATGAGGGCGGCGAGAACGAGGGCGGCGCCGACGGTTCTGGTGACGACGACGAGGCGGGCTCCGGCCCGGCCGGCGGGGACGAGGCTGCCGGCGCCGGGACGCGCAGCGTGACCACCCGCGGCGAGGTGCGGACGACCGAGGTGGGCGACCAGTGGAAGGTGCAGTGGGCGCCGACGGTGCTCGACACCCGGCTGGCCGAGGGGGGTCGGCTGACGTTCGCCGAGGAACTCGACTGGGACACCGACATCCTCGACCGGACCGGCGAGCCGCTCATGCAGTGGACGCCGGTCACCGCGGTGACGCTCGCACCCGACGCCGCCGGCTCCGCGGACGCGGTCGCGTCGCTGGTCAGCGGGGCCGCACCGACGATCACCGGTCAGACGATCCGCGACGGGATGGCCGAGGCCGGCGACCAGCCGTACCAGGTCGTGGCGTTGCGCCCGGCGGACATCGACCCGATCCGCGATCAGCTCGCCGCGGTCCCGGGCGTGAGCCTGCCGGAGCAGGGCCAGCTCATCCGCACCGACCGCGACCTGGATTCCCCCGCCCTCGACGGCCTGCCGAACGCCTGGACGGAGGCGCTGCAGTCCGAGGCCGGGTGGTCGGCGCAGATCGTCAACCCCGGCGCCGAACCGATCGAGATCGGGGGCGCACCGGCCGGAGAGGTCGACGACCTGGTCTCGATGGTCCAGATCTCGATGCAGCGTGAGGCCCAGCGGGCCGTGGACGGAAGCGGGTTGGCCGCGTCGATCGTGGCGATCCAGCCCTCCACCGGCGGGGTGCTGGCCGTGGCCCAGAACTCCGCCGCCGACCGGCAGGGGCCCGTCTCCCTGCAGGGGCGCTTCCCGCCGGGGTCGACGTTCAAGGTGGTCACCACCGCCGCCGCGCTCTCCGCCGGCGTCGTGGGCCCGGACGAGATCGTGCCGTGCCCGGCGTCGGTCACCGTCTCGGGCCGGACGATCCCCAACGACGACGACTTCGAGCTGGGCCCCGTCCCCCTGGAGACGGCGTTCGCCCGGTCGTGCAACACCACTCAGGCCGTCATCAGCGACCGCCTGGAACCCGCGGCGATGAAGGACACCGCCGCGACACTGGGCCTCGGCGTCGGGTTCTTCACCCCGGGGCTGAACACCTACACCGGGGAGGTGCCCGTCACCGAGCAGGGCCCGGGCCGGGTCGAGGCGGCGATCGGGCAGGGCGAGGTGCTGGCCAGCCCCTTCGGCATGGCCGTGATGACGGCGTCACTCGCGAACGGTGGCCGGATGATCCTGCCGCAACTCATCGACGGGATGCCCGCGGTCGCCAACGACTCCCCGGAGCCGCTCGACCCGGCCGTGGTCGACACCCTGCGCCGCTACATGGTGCAGACCGTGCAGTCGGGCACCGCGACGGCCGCGAGGTCCGTGCCCGGCCTGGGCGGCAAGACCGGCACCGCCGAGGTGGGCAGCGGGCCGGCGCACGGTTGGTTCGTGGGCTTCACCGGGGACATCGCGGTGGCCGTTCTCCTCGAGGGCGCGGACTCCTCGGGCCCGGCGGTGGAGCTGGCCGCCGACTTCCTCGGGGGTGTCGGCCAACCGGCTCCCCTGGCGGCTCGGTAGTTTCGGCACATGCGCCTGCCCAAGGTCTCGCTCCCCGACTTGTCCCTGCCCGATCTGTCCCTGCAGAATCTGCCGCTGCCCGGCCTCGACCGGCTGCCGTTCTCGTTGTCGTCCCCCTCCCCCACCGACACCCACCGCCGCGTCCTGGTGACCGGCGGCGCCTCCGGCCTCGGTCTGGCCCTGGCGACGGCGTTCCTCGAGCGCGGCGACCGGGTGATCATCGCCGACCTCGCCCCCACCGGCGACCGCCCCGACTCCGTGCCCGCCGACGCCCACTACCTCCGGCTCGACGTGCGCTCGGAGGACGAGTGGCAGGCCGCACGCGTCGAGGTCGAGCAGATCTGGGGCGGCCTGGACGTGCTCGTCAACAACGCCGGCATCGCCCAGGGCGGCCGCATCGAGATGCTCACCGAGGACGACTGGCGGCAGATCGTCGACATCAACCTGCTCGGCGTCGCGCGCGGATGCCGCACCTTCGTCCCGATGCTCAAGGCGCAGGGCAGCGGTCACCTCGTCAACACCGCTTCTCTCGCCGGCCTCGTCCACCCGCCCACCATGTCCTCCTACACGGCGGTCAAGGCGGCGGTCGTGGCGATCTCCGAGAGCCTGCGGTGGGAGCTCGAGCCGTTCGGCGTGGACGTGTCGGTGCTGTGCCCCTCGTTCTTCCGCACCAACCTCGCCTCCAGTCTCAACGCCTCCGACCCCGCCGCCAGCGGGTTCGCGAGCAAGCTCATCGACCGCTCCGAGCGGGGCGCCGACGAGATCGCCGCGGAGGTGATGACGGGCCTGGACGCCAAGCAGTTTCTCATCCTCCCCGACCCCGACGCCCGCAAGTCGTACCGTGCCAAGCGGTTCCTCCCCGCCGCGTACGCCAGGACCATGCTCGGCATGGGCCAGAAGTTCGCGGCCGCGACACGGGCCACGGGCGGGTCGGGCGCCGAGGCCGGGGGAACGGGCGCGACGGGCACGTGAGCACCGGGGGCGGCGCGCGCTGGTACCGCGCGCTAGTACCCTGCGGGGCATGACCCCCTCGCACCTGCTCTCCCGCGCCGACCTCGATTTCCTCCTGCACGACTGGCTCCATGTCTCCGAGCTGTGCGATCGGGAGCGGTACTCGGAGCACTCGCGCGAGACGATCGACTCCGTGGTGGACCTGTCGGCCGAACTCGCCGAGAAGTACTTCGCGCCCCACTTCCGCAAGGCCGACCTCACCGAGCCCCGGTTGGTCGGCGAGGACGTGGAGCTCATCCCCGAGATCGGCGAGGCGCTGGCGAAGTTCGCCGAGGCCGACCTCGTGGGTGCGGCGATGGACGAGCGGGTCGGCGGTATGCAGCTGCCCTACACCGCCTACCTGGCGTGCATGGCCTGGTTCTACGCCGCGAACATCTCCACCGCGGCCTACCCGCTGCTCACGACCGGCAACGCCAACCTGCTCATCGAGCACGGCTCCGACGAGCAGATCGAGCGGTACGTCAAGCCGATGATCGAGGGCCGCTTCACGGGGACGATGTGCCTGTCCGAACCGCAGGCCGGGTCGAACCTCGCCGACATCACCACCCGCGCCGAGCCGCAGCCCGACGGCACGTACCGGCTGTTCGGGCAGAAGATGTGGATCTCCGGCGGCGAGCACCAGATGGCCGAGAACATCGTGCACCTGGTGCTGGCGAAGGTTCCCGGGTCGCCGGCGGGCACCCGCGGCATCAGCCTGTTCGTCGTGCCGAAGTTCCTGGTCACCGACGACGGCACGATCGGCGAGCGCAACGACATCGTCATCACCGGCCTCAACCACAAGATGGGCTTCCGCGGCACGGTCAACACCATGCCCACGCTCGGCCAGGGCATACACACCCCCGGCGGTCGGGCGGGCGCGATCGGGTACCTCGTCGGAGAGGAGAACACCGGCCTCAAGAAGATGTTCACCATGATGAACGAGGCCCGCCTCGGCGTGGGCCTCGGCGCGACCGCCATCGGCTACACCGGGTACCTCAAGTCGCTGGACTACGCCCGGAACCGTCCCCAGGGCCGGCAGGTCGGGGCGGACCCGTCATCGCCGCAGGTCATGCTCACCGGCCACGCGGACGTGCGCCGCATGCTGCTGGCCCAGAAATCGTACGTGGAGGGCGCCCTCGCCCTGGGGCTGTACTGCGCGCGACTGCTCGACGACGAGAAGACCGGATCCCCGGAGGAGTCGGCGGCGGCGAAGATGCTGCTCGACGTCCTCACCCCGATCGCCAAATCGTGGCCCTCGCAGTGGTGTCTCAAAGCCAACGAGCTCGCGGTGCAGGTGCTGGGCGGGGCCGGCTACACCATCGACTACGACGTGGAGCAGCACTACCGCGACAACCGTCTCAACCCGATCCACGAGGGCACGCACGGCATCCAGGGCCAGGACCTGCTGGGACGCAAGGTGATGGCCGGTGGCGGGGCCGGGTTGGCCGCGCTGACCGGGCGGATCACCCAGGCGTGTGACCGGGCTGCCGAGGCGGGCGGGTCCGCGGCCGAGATGGCCGCGCTGCTGCGCCCGCGCGTCACCCGCCTCATCGAGGTCACCACCGCGCTGGCGGAGGTGGGGGCCACGGATCCGGAGGCCTTCCTGGCCGACGCCACCGAGTACCTCGAGGCCGCCGGGCATGTGGTGATCGCCTGGATCTGGGTCGAACAGGTGATGGCACTGGGCGCGCGCACCGGCGACGAGGACGACGCCTTCGCCGCGGGCAAGCTCAGGGCCGCGGAGTACTTCCTGCGCCGCGAGCTCCCGATCGTCGACGCTAAGTTCGACCTGCTCGCCGCGGGCGACCGCACGACGCTGGACATGCGCGACGACTGGTTCTGACCTCTGGTTCTGACCCGGGTCCGGTGCTGGACCGCGCCCGGTTCGGCCGACCGCTCGGCGGCGGCACACGACGAAGCCCGGGCCGGCGCTCTCGCGTCGGCCCGGGCCTCGTCTCGTCTGGTCGACCTCACCGGATGGGCGGGAGTTCAGGGCACCCGTCCGCGGTGTTCGGTCAGATCACTCCTCGGGGATGAGGACCTGGTCGATGAGGTAGACAGTGGCGTTGGCGGTCTCGACGCCACCGCAGACCACGTTGGCACCGTTGACCATGAGCTCGTCGCCGGAACCGGTCACATCGACGTCAGCGCCGTTGAGAGTGGTCTGCATCCCGGAGATCTCGTCGGGCGTGATCTGGCCCTCCACGACGTGGTAGGTCAGGATGCCGGTGAGCAGGTCGGCGTCGGTCTGGAGCGCCTCCATCGTCGCGTCATCGATCTGCGCGAACGCGTCATCGACGGGGGCGAAGACTGTGTACTCGCCGTTGTTGAGGGTGTCGACGAGGTTGACGTCCGGGTTGACGCCGCCGGACAGGGCGGCGGTGAGGGTCGTCAGCAGCGGGTTGTTGGAGGCGGCCGTGGCGACCGGCTCCATCGCCATGCCGTCGACCGAGCCCGGTCCCTCCGGGTTGGCCTCGGCGTAGTCCGCGCACCCGGGGCCGACGAGCATGCCGGCCGGCTCGGCCTCCATGGACGAGGTCTCGGAGGAGGCGGTGGTGCTCATCATGGAGCTGGCGGTGCCCTCGGCGGTGGTCTCGGTGTCGCTTCCGTCGTCGGTCGAGCAGCCGGCGAGGACGAGTCCGGAGACCGCGGCGGCTGCGGCGATCGAGGCGACTCGGCGGGAGATCGTGATGCCCATTGTGCTGTCCTTTCGGTGGAGCCCCTGTGGTGTGGGGCTCTGTGCGGTGGGTCACCAGTGCTTCGCCGCCCCCCGTGATCCGGATGGGTCCGGCCCGGATTTTTTTTCGAGCCGCCGGCCGCAGCCGCCTGCCGCCGCCCGTCACGATGGCGTCTCGCGTGAACAGATGCGCAGGCCAGACGCCCTCCCCGGGGGCGGCGGTCGCCGGCGCGTCCATCCGCGCGAGCAGGGCGCCATGCGCGGGAGCGGATGCCGGCTGCGGGTCGTCGGGGAGGTGTCCCGGTGACGCCGGGGCACCGGGGCACCGGGGCACCGGCCCGGGGTCGCCGGGGTGTGCCGGCCGTGCAGGCCGTGCAGGCCCACCGTGCAGGCCCACCGTGCAGGCCCGCCGTGCAGGCCGACCGGGCCGTCCGACCGGGCTCCGGCTCCGAATCAAGGACGTGAACACTCCACAGACCCGATCCCTCGTCGCGGCCAGAGCCGGCGCGGGCCTCCTCGCCACCGGTCTCGCCGTCGCAGTGGGTCATGCCGTCGCCGGAGTCGTGGCCCCCGGGTCGTCGCCTTTCCTCGCCGTGGCCGACTCGGTGGTCGACCGGGCCCCCTCCGCGGTGCGCGAGGTGACGATCGACGCACTCGGTACCGCCGACAAGCCTGCACTGATGGCCGGGCTGGCGGTCATCCTTGTGGTGACGGGCGTGGTGGTGGGCCTCATCGAGCGCCGGGGACGTCCCGCCGGCACGATCGTGCTCGCCCTTTTCTGCCTCATCGGCACCGCAGCGGCGGTGACCCGGCCGACAGCGGGGCCGCTGTGGGCACTGCCGACGGTGCTCGGCGCGATCGTCTCGATCGTGGCCCTGCGGGCGATGATCGGCGCCCTGTTCCCCGCGTCTTCCGTCGCCGCGGCCGCCCGAGGCCCGGAGGGGGCCGCCTCCGCCGGCACCGGGGAAAGTGCCTCCTCGCCCGGCACCGGCGCGGCGGGGACCGCGACGCGGCGGGATCCCGACCGTCGACGCTTCCTGGTCCTGGCCGGGTCGGCCGCGGCCGTTATCGCCGCGGCCGGTGCCACGGGAATGGCACTGACCCGCCGGGCCGCCGAGGCGGTGGCCGAACGCACCGGGTTGCGGTTGCCCCGGGTCCTCGCGCGGAACGCGGCGCCTGCCGTGCCGACAGGTGTGGTCCCGGACGCGCCCGGCGCGACCCCGTTCCTCACCGACAACGACGAGTTCTATCGGATCGACACCGCTCTGCGGGTCCCTTCGCTGAGGGCCGCCGACTGGCGACTGCGCATCCACGGGATGGTGGAGCGCGAGATCGAGCTCGACTGGCAATCGCTGATCGACAGGGAGACCCGCGAGCGCATCATCACCATGACCTGCGTGTCCAACGAGGTCGGTGGCGACCTGGTCGGCACCGCGAGCTGGACCGGCTTCTCCATCGCTGACCTGCTCGTCGAGGCCGGGCCCCTGCCGGACGCCGACATGCTGCTGTCGACGTCGGTCGACGGCTGGACCGCCGGCACCCCGCTCGAAGCACTGACCGACGGCCGCGACGCCCTGCTGGCCGTGGGGATGAACGGCGAACCGCTGCCGTTCGAGCACGGGTACCCGGTCCGCCAGGTGGTGCCGGGGCTCTACGGGTACGTCTCGGCGACCAAGTGGGTCGTGGACTGGGAGGTCACCCGATTCGACCGGGCCAGTGCGTACTGGACGGATCGCGGGTGGGCGGAGCGGGGTCCGATCCGGACGGCCAGCCGCATCGACCGGCCCGCGCCGCTCGCCGAGTTGCCGCCCGGACCGATCGTGGTGGCGGGCACCGCCTGGGCCCAGCGTCGCGGTATCGAGCGGGTCGAGGTCCGGGTCGACGACGGCCCGTGGCGCGAGGCGCAACTGTCCGAGGAGTACTCGGTCGACACCTGGCGGATGTGGTCGTGGACCTGGGACGCCGAGCCCGGTCTGCACACCCTGCACGTCCGCGCGACGGACGGGACCGGTCGGGTACAGCCCGAGGAGCGGCGGGAGCCCGTCCCGAGCGGCGCCACGGGCTGGCACAACCGGACGTTCCGGGTGGCGACGGCATGACCCTCATGGCTATCCGCGCACCGGGACCACGGCCGCCCCGCGACCCGGACCCGATTGGCCCTAGACTGGGGATCGTGTCCGAGCCAGTCGCCCCGCCACTGACCGACCCGGGGCGCCTGCTCGAGCTCGCCGCCTCCGGTGACCTCCAGGCCTTCGGTCGCTTCTACGACCTCATGTCCCCGCGCGTCTACGGCCTGGCCCTGAGGGTCCTGCGGGACCCGGGTTACGCCGAGGAGACCGTGCAGGAGGTCTTCCTCCAGGTCTGGAAGCAGGCTGCCGACTACCGGCCGAGTCTGGGATCGGTGCAGTCCTGGGTGCTGACCATCACGCACCGTCGGGCGGTGGACCGGGTCCGTTCGGAGACGTCCGCCGCGCGGCGCGACGAGATGGACGCGGCGGCGGACTTCACCCGATCCGGCGACATCGCGGAGCAGGTCACCGAACAGCTCTCCCGTGACGAGGACGCCGCGGAGGTCCGCAGATGCCTGGGGACCCTCACGGACAACCAGCGCGAGTCCATCGAGATGGCCTACTTCTCCGGACAGACGTACCGCGAGGTCGCCGACCGTCTCGGCACCGCGCTACCGACGATCAAATCGAGAATCCGCGACGGTCTCCGTCGCCTGAAGAACTGCCTGGGAGGTGAGCTGTCATGAGCATTCGGCACCACGATCATCCGTCGGACCTGGGCAGCGTCCGTCCCGAGGACCTCGACCTCTACGCCCTGGACGCCCTGGACGATGACGAGGCCGAAGCCGTCGAGATGGCGCTGGTCAGCGCATCGGCCGAGGAGAAGTCGTCCATGCTGGCGCACATCGCCTCGACGCGTGAGGTCGTCGCCGGCATCGTCGCCGACGCCGGGCTCGACACCGCGCCCCCGCCGCAGTTGCGGGATCGCGTCCTGGAATTGGCCGCTGCCGGTACCCCCCGCGGGCCGGCCCGGCCGGCCGACGCCGGGGACACCGACCGGGATCAGCCCGGCGGAGGCACCGACGTGGTCGACCTGAGCCGGGAGCGCGAGCGCCGGCGGCCCGGTCCGCTGTCGTTCCTCGCCGCCGCGGCGGCCGCCGTGGTGCTGGTCGCCGGTGGCGTGACCATCGGTCGCATCACCGACAACGCAGGGGGCGACAGCTCGGTGCCCGTCGCGGCCCCGCCGTCGATGCCCGGCAAGGTCACCTCGCTGCTGGCGGCGGAGGACCTCGCGGTGGTCCGCGGCCAGGTCGGCGCGACCGGTACCGCCACCGTCCTGGCGTCCAAGACGGCGGACATGGCGGTCATCTCGATGACCGACCTCCCCGAGCCGGCCACCGGCCGCGCCTACCAGCTGTGGTTGATGGGTGACCATGAGCCCATCTCGGCGGGGACCATGGAGTCCGGCCAGGTCGGACCGTCGCCCTCGGCGCAGATCGACGGCATCCGCAACTCCGAGCAGATCGGCATCACCGAGGAGCCCGCGGGTGGATCGCCGGCGCCGACCGGTCAGGTCCTCCTGGCCCTCGATATCGACTGACCCGGCGTTCCGGCTGCGCAGGCGATGCCCGCGCGGGCGGCCTGCCTCGTCGAGAAGAGCGTTTCGCACATCGCCACTCGGTCGATGCGGGCGAAACGGTCTTCTCGACGAGGGCGGCCTCTCGCTCAGGCGTTCGTCAGGCCTGCCACCACGGCCGCAGCGGCACATCCCAGGTCATGGTGTCGCCCAGCCGGACCGCGAGGATCTGGTGCAGCTGGATCTTGTTGTGTTCGAACCCGTACTGGCACGCGCCCATGTAGAGGCCCCACAGTTTGGCCATGGGCTCGCCGACCTCCTCCACGGCGTCGTCCCAGTGCTCGACCAGGTTGGCGCACCAGTCCCGCAGGGTGAACGCGTAGTGCTGGCGCAGGTTCTCCTCGTGCACCACCTCGAAGCCCGCGTTCTCGGCCTCCAGGTGCACGGTCCCCGCGCCGGCGAGCTCACCGTCGGGGAAGATGTACCGGTCGATGAACTGCCCCGCCTTGACCATGCGCGAGTTGTCCGGCCGGGTGATGCAGTGATTGAGCAGGCGCCCGCCGGGCCGCAGATAATTGTGCAGCCGGGTGAAGTAGTCGTGGTAGTTCTTGCGGCCGATGTGCTCGGTGATGCCGATCGAGCTGACGGCGTCGAAGTCGCGTTCGGGTACGTCCCGGTAGTCCTGCAACCGGACCTCCGCGAGGTCACCCAGTCCGTCGCGCGCGATCGCGGCCTGTCCCCACTCGGCCTGCTCCTTGGACAGGGTCACGCCGATCACCCGCACGCCCCGCGCGGCGGCGTAGCGGACCATGCCGCCCCAACCGCACCCCACGTCGAGCAGCCGGTCGCCGGCCTGGAGACCCAGCTTGTCGAACACCAGCCGGTACTTGTTCTCCTGCGCCTCCTCGAGGGAGGTGTCGGGGGCGGTGTAGCAGGCGCACGTGTACGTCATGGATTCCCCGAGGATCCACTCGTAGAAGCGGTTCGACACGTCGTAGTGGTAGCTGACGACCTCGGAGTCCCGCTCCTTGGAGTGTCGGCGCATCCCCGACACGACCCGCTTCCACGCCGGCGTGACCTCCATGGGCGGCGTGGGGAGGAACCTGATGTTCTCCGTGCCCACCGCCCTGGCGATCCGGGCGAGGGTCCGGGCATCGGGCGTCCGGGTCATGTGTTTGCGGAACACCTCGAGCGCCCCGAACACGTCGTGGGGCGCCCCGGGGTGGACGCCGTCCATCTCGAGTTCACCCATGAGGTAGGCCCGCGCGAGCCCGAGGTCACCGGGGGCGGTGACGAAGTACTGCAGCGCCTTCTCGCTCTTGAGCCGCAGCACCAGGTCACTGTTCTCGGGTCCGATCGAGGACCCGTCGTAGGCCTCGATCCGCAGGGGCGGCTCACCGGCGGCGAAGGCGCCGATGATCTCGCCGATCGTCATCTTCCCCGGGGCACCAGCGGTCCCCGCACTCGTCGTGGTCACCGTGCACCCACCGCCTTGTCGTAGAGGGTCGCGAACCGGCCCTCGGGATCGAATTCCGTCTTGAGTCTGCCCGCGTGGTCACCGCCGTAGAGCTGGGCGAACTCCTCGCGGGAGTAGAAGACCTCCGAGTAGAGCGACTTGTGGCCGCCGAGTCCGGAGACCTCCTCCTCGATGCGGCGGTTCCACGCCCCCTCGGCCATGCCGGGTTCGATCGGCGCGGAGGACCAGAAGCCGATGTTGACGTAGGTGGTCTCCGGGGCCAGCGGGTACAGCGGCCAGGGCCGGTCGGAGCCGGGGCCGCCGCCCACGCCGGGCGAGGGGCTGGACTCGCGCAGTCGCAGCGGGCATATCCACAGCGGCTCGATGGGCACCTCGCGCAGGAACCACCCGAGGAAGTCGGCGGTGTGGTCGATGGTGACCTCCACGTCCTGCACCACCCGCTCGCGCGGGCCCTCGCCCTTGAGCGCGCCGATCCTGTTGCCCAGGTCGTACTTGTGGTCCAACCCGATGATCTTCCAGTACGCCGAGCTCCTCAGCAGCTGTTGCGGCCAGAACCTGCGGATGCGCGGGTTCTGCACACCGAACGCCCGGGAGCACCAGAACCAGTCCGTGTCCCAACGCCAGAGGTAGTCGCGGATGGTCAGGCGGTCGCGCTCCACCGAGCCGGCGGGACCGCCGTGTCGGATCGAGCGGTAGAAGATCGCCTGCTTGTCGGACACCCCGGTGTAGTCCGAGACGGGCCCCGGCTCGTCGGTCCGCCGACCCAGGCACAGGTAGGATTCGTCGGCCGAGAACACGACCCCGTCGAGGAAGTCGACCTCCTCGTCGTCGTATCGCTCGTCCTCGCTGATCCGGGCCAGCGTCGACTCGAGCGCGGTGAGGGAGTCAAACCGTACGTGTCGCAGTTCCACGAAGCGCCTCACCGGTTCGAGCGCGATCCGCAGACGCACCGCGTACCCGAGCGAGCCGTAGGAGTTGGGGAAGCCGCGGAAGAGCGCGCGTTCGCGCTCGGTGCCGTCGGGGCGGGCGGTGACGATCTCGCCGGTACCGGTGAGCACGTCCATCTCGAGCACGGACTCGTGCGGTAGGCCCAGGCGGAACGAGGAGGACTCGATGCCCAGCCCGGTGACCGCGCCACCGAGGGTGATGGTCTTGAGCTGCGGCACCACGTACGGCATCAGCCCGTGCGGCAGCGTCGCGTCGACCAGGTCCTCGTAGGTGCACATGCCCTGGACGTCGGCGGTGCGCGCCCCGGGGTCGACGGAGATGACGCGCGTGAGACCGGAGGTGTCGAGACCGGGCGACGACGACGAGGCGCGCGGCCGGAACAGGTTGGACGTCCGCTTGGCCAGCCGAACCGGTTCACCTGCGGGCACGGCCCGGAAGCTCTCGACCAGTCGCCGCACGCCTTCGTCATGTCGGGCGGTACCCACGACGAGTGGGTCGGCGAGAATCGAGGCAGTTCCCATGCGCCCCACCCTAGTGCGGCTCGGGGACCCCGGCGGATGATCGGGGGATGGGTGCTGGCACCGGGGCGGGCCTCCACCCCGGTGGGCCGAACGCGTAGCCGAGCCGCTCGCGCCAGCTCGTCGCACCGCGGAGGTCCCGCCAGATGGCGACGTACTCGTGCGTCTGGAGCCAGAACGGGTTGTGCGAGGTCACCGGCGTCGTGAGCCCGTAGGTGGGCCGGTGGGTCTCGGGGCGGAAGGTGCCGAACAGGCGGTCCCAGATGATGAGGATCCCGCCGTAGTTGCGGTCCAGGTATTCGGCGTCGCTGCCGTGGTGCACGCGGTGGTGCGAGGGGGTGTTGAACACGAACTCGATCGGTGCGGGCAGCCGACCGATGCGCTCGGTGTGCACGAAGAACTGGTAGACGAGCGAGATGGAGAACCCGGTGAAGACCATCCACGGCGGCACCCCCAACAACGGTAGAGGCAGCCAGGCGATGATCTCGCCGGAGTTGTTCCACTTCTGGCGAAGGGCGGTCGCGAAGTTGTAGTATTCGCTCGAATGGTGGGCCTGGTGGGTGGCCCAGACCAGGCGGACCCGGTGCGCGCCGCGGTGGTACCAGTAGTAGAGGAAGTCGGTGCCGACGATCGCGAGGACCCACGTGTACCAGGCATTCGACGGCAGGTGCCACGGTGCGAGGTAGACCCACACCGCTGCGTAGATGACCAGGCCGATCAGCTTTCCGACCAGCCAGAACGCCTGCGAGCTCGCTCCCATGAGGAGCGAGGTGACGGCGTCCCGCGGCTGGTAGCCGCCCGGCTCCCGGGCCTCGAGCACCCGCGCCGAGATCCACTCGATGGCGACGAACGTGATGAACACCGGAAATGCCAGCAGCACCGGCTCGTGCAACGGGTCCGCCAGGGCCCCCAGCGCGCGGCCCAGCGACTCGGAGTACCCCATCTCGTTCACGTCTCGATTGTGACACCACTCACAGACATTCGGGCAATCAGACCCGACCGGGCCGCACAGGTGAATTACCCTCGCCACAGCGCCGGCCCCGTGGGCCGGTGTCGCACAACCGACTTGACGAGGAGGACCCACCGTGACCGTCACACCCCGGTCCGCACGGACCCGTTCCCGCACTCTCGCCGCCGCATCCGGCCTCGCCGCGTTGGCACTGGCCCTGGGGGCCTGCGGCGAGGAGGGCGAGGCCGAGCAGGCCGTCGGCGAGGCCACCAGCGCGGTGGGCTCCGTCGCCGCCGAGGCCACGTCGGCGGTGGGTGACGCGATGAACGACGGCGGCGAGGGCGGCGAGGGCGGCGCCACGACCGGCAACGGCCCGCAGCCCGAAGGCTCCGAGGAAGGTGGGGGCGAGAGCCCGAACCCGGACGAGGAGTTCCTGAACGACATCCAACGCGTCGGCGTGGACACGCCGGACGAGCAGGACTACATCACCCGCGGCCGTGACGCCTGCGCGTCGTTCGACGAGGGCACCGGCTACATCGACGTGCTCCAGATGTACAACGACGCCCATCCCGATGCTCCCGTGACCGAGGCACCGGCAGTGGTGACGGCCGCGGTCAAGGCGTACTGCTCGCAGCACCTGCCGCTCGTCGGCGACGGAGGCGAAAACAGCGGAAGCGAAAATAGCGAAGGCGCCTAGGACCGACCCCGTCAGATCCCGGCGCGGTCGAGCGCCTCGGCGGTGAGGCGGCGGCCCAGCGCGATCAGCTCGTCCGCCCGGTGGAAGTCGAACGTCGAGCACGCGTCCGAGGGGACCTCGACCAGGACATCGGGGCGGTTGCCGGCCATTCGGTAGGCGGTCACGATGCTCTCCATCGCCTCGATGGTGTGGGTGACCACGTCGAAGATCCGTAGGGACCCGGGAAGGGATTCCTCGCCGTCGTCGTCGGCGACCTCACGCTCGCCCTCGTCGACGACCTCTTCCACCACGTCAGACGGCTGACCGGGCGCCCGGACCCCGGCCGTCCCGTCGTAGACCCCATCGACCGGGTCATCGGCCACGTCACCGCTGGCGTCTGACGAGTCCTCGTCCTCCGGGACAGCCGGATCCTGACCGAATCGCGCGGCGATCAGTCGCACCAGGTCGCCGTCGCGGACGTCCGCTGCGGCGGTCCGGATCCGGCCTGTCAGCGTGCCCGCCGGCCTCGCCCCGCCCGCGGCACCCCTCCGGGAGATCTTCGGCTCGGCTTCGGGGGACACCTCGTCCGGGTCCGAACTCTCCTGGAACGTCGACCCTCGGATCCCGGACCGACGCCCCGTCAGCGAGACCGCCAGCAGCAGGTCGCTGTTCACGGGCGCCAACGGTTCCAGCGGGACGGGGTTGGACACGCCACCGTCGACGATCAACCGCCCTCCGACCAACGCCGGGGTGATGACGCTGGGGATGGCGAACGACGCCCGCACCGCCACGTCCGCGGGACCGCGGGTGAACCAGACCTCCCGGCGGGCCCGCAGATCGGTGGCGACGGCGGTGAACGGGATCTCGAGATCCTCGATGCGGACGTCGTCCAACATCGCCCCGATCACCGCCATGATCCTGTTCGCCCGGATGGCGCCGCCGCCCGCGAAGGAGACGTCGAGGAGCCGCAGGACGGCGGGCTGGGTCAGGCCCCGCACCCACTTCTCGAAGTCGTCGAGCTTGCCGGCCGCGTAGAGGGCACCCACGACGGCACCCATCGACGCCCCGGAGACACCGACCACCTCGTGTCCACGTGCCTGTAGCTCACGGATCACGCCGATGTGCGTGTATCCACGCGCCCCGCCCGAGCCCAGTGCCAACGCGACCCTCACAGGCGCCCCTTCCGGTCGAGTCCGACCACGCGTCTCCCGCGTGTCCGCCCCCAGTGTGCACCCGTCCCGTCCGGGTACAGGACGTCATCTTCACGGTCCGTGTCGTAGGTGGGATCTACCGTCAGCATCGCATCGAGCACCTGTTCGACGCCGGGCCCCGGGCCCGATACACCCGCACGAAGGAGATCCCATGTCCCACACCGCCATCCCGCCCCGTACCGGCTCCGCCTACGCCCCCACCGTCGACCGCGACATGCTGCGGGTCGCCGCGAACGTCGAGCGCTCCGGGATGCACGTCGTCCACGTCGGCGAGGGCTGCGACTGCGGCGACTGCGCCGCCACACCACTGCCTCCGGACGAGAGGTTCGGCTACACCATCGGACTGACGGATCTGGGGCACCCCGAGTTGCTCGTGCGGGGCCTGTCGGCGCGGGAGACCGCCGATCTGCTGGGCCGGTGGGGCGAGACCGTCCTGGCCGGCCAGGTCTTCGATGCCGGGCACCTGCTGTGCGAGGGCTCCGGCGGCCCGACATGGGAACTGATCCCCGTACGCCGGCCGTCCCACACCCTGCGGTGGGCGGGCAGGTACTACCGCACCTCCGGAACCGGGGGTCTGGCCGCGCTGGAGTTGATCCCGGCCCGCCGGCCGTGCCCCTGCGAGGGGTGTAGCTGACGGTCCGGGCCCGGCGGGGGTCGTCGTAGGGTCTAACCATGCCCCGTCACCAGCTGCACCTGGATGCGCGTTCGCCGTCGATCATCGTCCCGATCACCGCCGGCGACCTCACGCAACTGGAGCAGCAGGTCGCGGCGTTGGCCGGCGATCCCGTGGTCGATCTCGTCGAGTGGCGGGTCGACCTCTACGAGCCCGCCCCCGCCCGGTCCGGGGCGGCCGCCGCCGAGGCCGGGACGTTGACCGATCCCGGCCCGGCGGTGGCGGCGCTCGAGGCCCTGGCCGGGCTGCTGCCGGACACCCCGATCCTGGCCACGTTCCGCACCACGGCCGAGGGCGGCAGCACCGGGATCGCCGACGACGCCTACGTCGCGCTTGTCGCTTCTCTCGCGGCGACCGGTCTGGCGGCGGCGGTGGACGTCGAGTACAGGCACCCGCGGGCGGCACGGGCGATCGAGGCGGCCCACGCGCACGGGACCTCGGTGGTGGCGTCGAACCACGACTTCGATGCCACCCCGCCGGCCGCGGAGATCGCCGCTCGGCTGGAGGCGATGGAGGCCGCCGGGGCGGACGTGGCCAAGATCGCCGTCATGCCCCGCTCGGCGGGCGACGTGGTGACGCTGATCGCCGCCACCGAGAGTCGCCACCGCGTCGCCGGTATCCCGCTGATCACCATGTCGATGGGCGCGCTGGGGGCGGTGACGCGTATCGGCGGCGGCACGTTCGGATCGGCGGCCACCTTCGCCACCGTGGGCGAGGCCTCGGCGCCCGGGCAGTTGCCGGCGGCCGGGGTGCGGGCAGCGCTCGATCTGCTGGGCTAGCCGTAGCGCCGGAGGACCTCCTTGCGGAGGCCGGAGGTGGCCACGTCCGCGATGTGCTTCTGGGCCTTCTTGAGCATCACTCCGGGAAATTTGATCTTGAGGTCCACCTCGAGGTCGAAGACCACCTCGGTGGTCCCGTCACCCTTGTCCGTCAGCACATAACGCGCGTTCTGCACGTTCTGGGTGCTGCTCTCGACGAGGGACCAGCTCACCTCGCCGTCGTACCACTCGTACCGCACGACCATCTCGTCGGTCACGCCGTACTGCGCGATCTTCTCCCACACCACGATCGGCCACCCCTCGTCGTCGGCCTCGCGGATCTCGACCTCGCGGTGGGCCTCCGACCAGTCGACGAGGGATTCGACGTCGGCGAGGACCTCCATGATCTCAGGGATGCCGGCCTCGATCGTGGTCACTGACTGCACTGACACTGCCATGGTCGCCAAAGTTACCCTCGCGGCCTGCCCGTGGTGCGAGGATCGGTCCATGAACGCCACAGCCGATCCCGGCGGGTCGAGCTCGGACCGCAAGGTCGCGTTGCTGCGGGGGATCAACGTGGGCAGGTCGGCCAGGATCGCGATGTCGGCCCTGCGGGCCTGCACCGAGGACGCGGGCTGCGCGGAGGTGAGAACCGTCCTCGCCACCGGGAACGTCGTGCTCACCGACCCGCGCGCCGAGGACGACCTCCGCGCCGTGCTCGAAGCCGCCTACGCCGACAGGTTCGGGTACGACGCGGTGGTGCAGGTCCTCACCCGCGATGCCGTCGAGGAGGCCGTGGCGGCGTACCCGTTCGAGTCGCTCGACGAGCACCACGACTACGTCGTGTTCTCCGATGACCCGGCGGTGACCCGGGCGGTCGCCGAGGCGATGGGCGCGGCGATCGAGCCCGGCGGCACCGAGGTTGTCACCGCGGGATCAGGGTGCGTGTACTGGCGGGTTCCCAAGGGGGCGACGCTGAGCTCGGCCGCCGGCAAGGCCTCCGGGAACCGAGCGCATGAACGTCACCTGACGAGCAGGAACCTCCGGACGCTACACAAGATCCTCGCGGTGGGCTGAGAGGCCGTCAGGGCCCCTGGACGGACGCGCCGATCGTGTCGACGAAGGCAGCGAGGGGCCCGAAGATCGCGGGAAAGATCCCGTCCCACATGGCCTGAAGCTGGGAGAGGTCGAACGGGGGCATCGGTCACGCTCCTTCTGCGGGAGGGCTGGCGTGCGGGCTCTCCGCCTGCGCCGGGTTCCCTTCCGCAGACAGGATCCTCTGCACACGTGCTCGGGCGCAACCCTTTGCCCGTGGCAGACTGCGAGCGATGTCGCACCGCCCGCCCACCGTATCCACTGCCGCCGCACTCGGCGCCGTGCTGTTGGCGGCCCTCGCGCTGGGTGGGTGCTCGTCGGAGCCGCAGGAACCCGCGCCCGGGGACGCGGGGGAGACGACGTCCGTGTCCACCTCCGCGGCGCGGGTGCCGACGGCCGCGCCGCGGGAGTCCCCGCCCCCGGCGCCGACATCGTCCCCCGCCGCCGGTGGGCCCGCTCCCACGGAGCGGGACTCGCCCCCGCCCGTCCCGCCGTTCATCGACGCCGCGACCTGGGGCGACTCCGACTACGGGGTGACGCTCGAGGTGGCCCCGTCCACCGCCGGCCGCCAGGCGTGGGGGGACGACGACTCGCGAACGGCCTGGCGGGAGGTCGTCCGGCTCGTCCCCGAGGCCGACAGTCCGGGGATGTGGGAGCAGTTCGACTGCCACTGGACCTGGGCGCGACTGCTCGAGCCGGACAAGCCCACCTGGAATCTCGAACCGTGGCGGCCGGTGGTCCCGCCCGAGCGCATGCTGGCCGAGGGCTGCAACCCGGGAGGGCCGGAGGTGTGAGGGAGATCCGCCGCGCCACCGTGGCCGACGCCGCCGGTTGTCTGGACGTGTACGCGCCGTACGTCCGCGAGACCTCGGCGACGTTCGAGACCGAGGTGCCCCCGGTCGACGAGTTCGCGGCGCGGATCGCCCGGGCACTGGCGGGGTTCGACTGGCTGGTGGCCGAGCTCGACGGTCGGATCGTCGGTTACGCCTACGCCGGGCCGGTCAAGGACCGCGCGGCGTACCGCTGGTCGTGCGAGGTGAGCGTCTACGTCGATGCGGGCGCGCACGGTCTCGGGTTGGGGCGGTCGCTGTACCGGGAACTGTTCGCCCGGCTAGAGGCGGCCGGGTTCCGCCGACTGCTGGCGATCGTGACCCTGCCCAACGAGCCGAGTGTGGCTCTACACCTGGCCATGGGGTTCCGCGAGGCGGGCCGGTTGGAACGGATCGGGTTCAAGCACGGGCGGTGGCTCGACGTGGGGTGGCTGCAGGCCGACCTGGGGCCGGAGTCCGGCGCGCCGCCCCACTGACCTGCTCATGGTCTGCCTCGACCTGCTCGCCCGGCCCGGTGCGACCGGTGGCCGGGGTGGCGCGGCGGACCAGCCCGGCGCACAGCTCGTCGAGCCAACCCCCCACCGACCCGCGGGCGGCATCGGTGCCCGGATAGCGGCAGCGCACGTGCAGCCCCGAACCGCTGACCACGAACCACACCATCACCCCGTCGGTCCGGATCGCGGCCGACACGTGCTGCGGGCTGAGGCTCAGGTCCACGTCCACCGGCAGGCGGCGGTGGTCGAGCCACGAGATCGCGAACATCCCCGGGGTGTGCGGCATCCCGCCGTACGGGGCGAGTATCGGCCCCAGTGCGTGCGAACCGAGGTCGACGGCCTCGCGCACAGCCACCGCGCACGCGGCCGGGTCGGGGTCGTCGCACTCGATGACGGAGTTGGTGATGAACCACCCCACCGAATCGTTCCAGCGGGCGGTGCGCACGTCGTGGCGGGAGTGCACCGGCAGGACCGCGCGCAGGCCCACCCCGGCGCGACGGTGGAGTAGGGCTGTCATCTCGGAGATCGCCAGCGAGATCATCCGCACCCCGCCGGCGGCGGCCGCCTCCTCCAACGCGGCGACCCCGGCCGGGTCGAGCACGTCGCGCACCTCCACCACCTCCTCGTGCGGGGTGGAGATGTCGCCCAGGTCGAGCGGGAACACCGGCATCTCCCCGCCGCCGCGGGCCAGGATCGCGGCCCAGCGTCGGTGCACCTCGTCCGGCGCGGGCGGGCGGGCGGCGAGCTCGGCGGTGTGGGTGGCGAACGCCGTCGCCGGCGGCAGGCAGGTGCCCGGTTCGAGGCCGCAGGCCAGATCGTCGAGGCACGAGCAGAAGTCGCGCATCAGCACCAGCAGCGACCAGGCGTCGACGTGGCTGTGATCGAGCCCGATCACCACGACCGGCCGCTCCCGCTCGTCCCGCGGCTCCACCAGGCACAGCGCGTGCGCCGGCCGGGCGAACGGGCAGCACGCCTCGTCGAACACCCGGCGCAGGACGGCCCTCGGGTCCTCCCCCGGCTCCGCGGGCGGGGTCCGCCACCCGAGTGGCTGCACGGTCACGGGCCGAAGGCGCAGCTCGCCGTCGTCGTCGTCGTGGTTGTCGTCGTCACGGTCGTGGCGGTCGGTCCTCCCCTCGTGGCCGTCGCGGTCGTGCCCGCCCCCGGTGAGCACCGTGCGCAGGGTCCCGTGGCGTGCGATCACCGCGAGCCACGCCCGCGCGACCTCGTCCCGGTCGGCCGGGAACGGCAGCGTGAACGCCACCGCCATCCACGAGCCCGGGCGGGGCCCCAGCGAGGCGTGGCGCGCCTGATCGAACGAGGGGGATCGATCCTCGCCGTGAGCTGGGGTGACATCGGTCGCAAACCGGTGCACGACGCCGTCGGGGAGCGACATCCGCGTTACGGTGGTGAGCCTCATGGCCCGCACGGTAGGGGCGGCGTGTTACGGGGAAAGGCGCGAAGTGTGACGACGACGAGACGGCTCGACGCCCGGCCCGGCGGGGACGGGCCCGCGCTCGCCCGCGACGTACGCGGGGACGGGCTGCCGGTGGTGCAGTTGCACGGGCTCAGCTCGAGCCGGCACCGCGACGAGGTGTTCGGCCTCGACCTCACGGCGGGCCGCGACGGCCTGCGGGTCGTGCGCTACGACGCCCGCGGTCACGGTGAGTCCCCGGGCACCGCGGACCCGGACGACTACACGTGGCCGGCGCTGGCCCGCGATCTGCTCGCCCTGCTCGACGAGGAGTTCGGAGGCCAGCGGGTCCACGGGGTGGGCCAGTCGATGGGGTCGGCGACGCTGCTCACCGCGGCGGTGGCCGAGCCGGAGCGGTTCGCGTCGCTCACCCTGGGCATCCCGCCGACGGTGTGGCAGTGGCGGCGGGAACAGTCGCGGGTGTACGAGCTGGCCGCGCGGCAGGTGGAACGCTGGGGCGGGGCCCGGTGGTCCGAGGTGACCCGGCAGCCGCCCACCTCGCCGGCCATCGACCCGGCCCGGCCGGTCACCGCGCCCGACGTTGCGGACGAGTGGCTGCCCGCGGCGTTCCGGGGCGCGGCCGCGACCGACCTGCCGCCACGGGAGGAGGTGGCCCGGCTCGGGATGCCGGTGCTGCTGCTCGCGTGGCCCCTGGACGCCTCGCATCCGCTCGAGGTGGCCGAGGAGCTCCTGGAACTGCTGCCCGACGCCCGGCTGGAGGTGGCTCGCACCCCGGCCGAGGTGGCCTCGTGGCCGCAGGTCGTGGGCGACTTCATCGGCGAGTCGATCGCCTGACCCCGGCGACGGGCGCCGCTCGGAAGATCCCACCGGGGGCGGGAGCGCACGCCGCGCCCGTCGAGGCTCGTCCGGGTCTCACATCGTTCCGGTTCTCACATCGTATTGACGATCAGCCCGATGTGGGAATAGAAGTTCAGGGCACCGAAGAGCAACCAGACGGTGCCGGTGACCGCCCAGCACCACCCGATGATGGTGGCGGCGACGCCGCCCTCGAGGCCGCGGGAGATCCGCCCGGTGGCGAGTGGGGTGAGCAGTGCGCCGACACCGATCGCCGCGTAGAGGGTGGAGATGAAGATCGCCTCGAGAATCGCCCACTCCGCGAAGAATCCGGAGATGGGCTCCTGCGGCGGGGCCGCGAAGAGTTGGTAGACGACACCGGCGAGGGCGATGGCGAGCATGGCCAACCCGAGCCCCACGACGAAGATCGTCAGCGGTCGCGAGTCCCTCGCCACCTCACGCGCGGTCACACCGACCACACGCTTCGACCACAGGTACACGGCCGCCGCCAGCAGGAGCACACCCAGGGCGAGGCTGGGCTCACCGAAGATGATGTTGTCGAACGCGAACCCGCCGGCGGCGAGCGGCCAGGTCAACGTCATGTGCAGACCCGTGGTGGTGAGGATCAGGCCCAGCACGCCGAAGTTCAGCGACCAGCCGGTGATACTGACGTCCGCGGGGTCCGCGCGCACCGCCCGGAAGAACAGCACCAGACCCAGCAGGCCCGCGCCCACCGCGAGGGCCATCACCGTGTTGTACGTCGGCATGGTCGTCCAGTCGATCATGCCGGGCGTTTCCACACCTCGGAAGAAGTCGCCCACCGAATCCTGCGTTTCCATGACTATCCCTTCGCGGCTCGGGTGTTCAGCTTTGCTTTCCCTGAGCAACTATCCATTCAGGGCCATCGAAGGGCAAGGTGTGGGCCGCCCTCCGGTGGCACCGCGGCGCCGGCCTCGCACAATGGGGCCATGCGAGAACTACAGCGGACGATCATCGACAGCCTCGGGGTCCGGCCCGACATCGACCCCGCCACCGAGGTGGAGCGACGGGTGCGGTTCCTCGTTGATTACCTCACCACCAGCGGCGCCAAGGGATTCGTGCTGGGCATCTCCGGCGGGGTCGACTCCACTCTGGCCGGGCGCCTGGCCCAGATCGCGGTGGAGCGGGTGCGCGCGGACGGCGGCGACGCGGTGTTCGTGGGGATGCGCCTGCCCTACCGGGTGCAGCACGACGAGGCCGATGCCGTCGCCGCGGTGGAGTTCGTCGACGCCGACGAGACCGTGACCGTGAACGTCGCACCGGGGGTCGACGCCCTCAACGGGGCGATCCGGGAGGGCACGGGGGCCGAGCTCACCGACTTCACGAAGGGCAACGCCAAGGCGCGTCACCGCATGGTCGCCCAGTACGCGCTGGCCGGGGACCGCGGACTACTGGTGATCGGCGCCGACCACGCCGCCGAGAACGTCACCGGGTTCTTCACGAAGTTCGGCGACGGCGCCGCGGACGTGTTGCCGCTGTCGGGGCTGAACAAGCGGCAGAGTCGCGCCCTGCTCCGCGAGCTCGGGGCCCCGAAGCAACTGTGGGACAAGGTGCCCACCGCCGACCTGCTGGACGAGAACGAGGGCCAGACCGACGAGGACGAGCTCGGCCTGCGGTACGACGACATCGACGACTACCTCGAGGGCCGCGACGTCCCCGAGCACGTCGCGCGGACGATCGAGTCGGTGTGGCACCGCAACCGGCACAAGCGCACCACGCCGGTCGAGGTCTCGGACACGTGGTGGCGTCCGGGCGAGCAGACCGCCCTCGTGGTGATCGACATGCAGAACTCGTACTTCGAGTTCCCCGAACTGGCGAAGGTGCGCGACGAGCTGGTGCCACGGGTCAACGAGCTCATCCGCACCGCCCACGACGCCGGACGGCCCGTCGTGCTGGTGCGCACCGAGCACTCCCGCGACAAGTCCACGTGGACGCTCAACATGTGCGAGGACGACCAGGGCTTCGCGTTCCCCGGCACCGAGCAGGCGCAGTTCCTCGACGAATTGGCCACGGGCGATCACGTGGAGGTGGTCAAGACCCGCGACAGCGCCTTCTTCGAGACCGAGCTCAAGGCCCGGCTCGAGCAGCTCGGCGTGGATCACCTGCTGCTGTGCGGGGTGTCGACGCACAGCTGCGTGTCGCAGACGGCGATCGACGGGTTCGCCGAGAACCTCCACGTCGCGGTCGCCCGCGGTGCCATCTCGTCGGACAACTCCGCCCTCTCGGAGGCGCTGCTGGACTTCTGCGCCGACCAGATGCGCCAGCCGATCATCGACCAGGAGGCCAGCCTCCAGCTGTTGCGAACCGGAGCCTGGCCCGACGGGGACTGACCCGACGGCCGCCGACTATCCCACCGGCCGCGTGACGCGGCCGTCGGGGTAGCGGGCGAACCGGGTCTCGCCGCGCGGGTGGACGGGGTCGTTCTGCGGCAGGTCCCAGGTGCCGAACACGCCGGCGCGGTACTCCTGCATGGCGGTGACGATGTCCTCGCGGGTGTTGCCGACGAACGGCCCCTGCTGGACGACCGGGGCGCCGATCGGCCGGGCCTGCAGGACGAGGAACGACGCGCCCTCGTCACCGGCGGTCACGGCGACCGTCTCCGGGGCGAGGACGGCGGCGTCGTACCCCAACTGCCGGCCGTCGACCGTCAGCGGCCCGCCGTAGTTGTAGAGCACCCGGTTCGCGGAGGGGTCGGCACCGGGTAGCTCCGTGCTCACGCCGGGGTCGAGCGTGACGATCCAGATGGCCAGGTGGTTCTCCGGTCGCGCCGCCCAGGAGTGTGGTGGCGGGTCGAGCGCGCGCACGCCGTCGATCTCCCCGGCGATCAGGCGGAACCTCGCGGCGGCGCCATCGGCTCCGCGGACGACGACCGGGGTCTTCTCGGACCAGAACATGTCGAAGTGCGGCTCGGCGGACTTGTCCTCGGGTGCGAGGTTGAGCCAGATCTGGAACAGCTCCATGGTGTTGGGCCGCTCGGTGTCCAGAAGCGGGAACATCTCCGAGTGCGAGATCCCGGAGCCGGCGGTGAGCCACTGGGTGTCGCCGTGGCCGAACCGGGCCGCCGCGCCGAGGGAGTCGGCGTGGTCGACCACGCCGTCGAGCACCACGGTCACGGTCTCGAACCCGCGGTGCGGGTGCTGGGGGAAGCCGGGGACGGTCTCACCGTGGTACATCGACCACCCGTCGTTGCCCGAGAAGTCCTGCCCCAGGGACCGGCCTGCGAGGGAGGCGGCGGGGCGCATGGTCTCGCCCTCGGCCGGAGGGAACTCGTCACGGTGATGGACGGCGAACAGGAACGGGTCGAGGCCCGGCCACTGGCCTCCGAGCGGGACGACCTGGCGGATGGCGGACATGGTTTCCTCCTGGGGTGCACGGGTGAGCTGACACGACTTTTTGCTGTCGCATCAGTTAACCGCGTGGGGCGTCGCCGTGTTCCCGCTGTTCCCTGAACTCCAGGTAGGCGCGTCGACCGAGGAACACCGCCAGCAGCACCACGATCGCCGCGACGACCGCGTTGGACGCCCATCCCGCCACCGACTCGATCCGGTGCCACTGCTCCCCCAGGAGATACCCGGCCACGACGAACAGCGAGTTCCAGATCAGACTGCCGGCCGTGGTGAGCAGCACGAACAGCAGGAGGCTCATCCGCTCCACACCCGCCGGGATGGAGATGAGGCTGCGCACGACGGGCACCATCCGACCGAAGAAGACCGCGCCCCGCCCGTGGCGGGTGAACCAACCCTCGGCCTTGTCGAAGTCCGCGACCTGGATCAGGGGGACCCGGTCGAACAGCGCGCGGACCCGCTCGGCACCGAGCCAGAAACCCAGACCGTAGGCCAGGACCGCCCCCAGCACGGACCCGAGGGTGGTCCAGAAGATCGCACCGGCGAGGGTGAACGTGCCCTGAGCCGCGCTGAACCCCGCCAGCGGCAGGATGACCTCACTGGGGATGGGCGGGAAGACGTTCTCCAGACCCACCACGAGGGCCGCGCCGGGCCCGCCGAGCGCCTCCATGACGCCCACGGCCCAGCCGGCGACCCCGCCGAGATCACCCTCGGCTGCCAGGACCACGGGAGCAGCGACCTCGATCAGCCCCGCGCGACCACGCCGGTGACCGGGATCCGGCCGTCCACGGCCTGGCGGAAGTTGAGCACCGCGCGCTTGACGTGGTCACCGGTGGTCACGACGACGGCGCCGGTGGTGCCGCGCTCCCGGAAGATCCGGTCGGTGAACTGGGCGTTCTGCACCGTGGAGGCGGAGTTCCCCTCCTCGGTGATCCGGAACGGCGCGATCCCGGCGCCACGCAGCCAGTCGCCCATCGCGCGTGCCTCGGTGCGCCCGTTCTGCGGCACGCCGCCGGTGACGATGATGCGGGCGGTCGGGTACGCCTGCGCCAACCGGTATCCGGTCCGCAGTCGCTCCTCGAGCACGGGGCGGATGCCGCCGTCGGGGAGCAGTCCGGCACCCAGGATGACGATGTCGGTGGTGAACGGGTTGACAGTGAGCACCGCGGGATCGTCCACGGTGGGGACCTCGAAGTCCCCACACACCGCCAGGAGCTCCTGGCCGACGTTCTGGCAGCCGAGCATCGTCAGGCCGCTGTACAACGCGACGCCCGACGGCACCTCGGCCGACCCGGCGGAGGCGGTGCCCGCTCCGGCGCCCAGCGCGAGAGCGGCGGCGGCCGCGACGGCGGCGAGACGCCTCTGAGTTCTACGCACGATAACGGTCCTCTCCCGAGCAGTGTCGTGACCCGTTGGTTATCGCATTGTGCGTGAAGGTCGTTACCTGTGACACGGGGAGGTCACGCGCGACCCGCGTACCCTTCACGGCATGCCGGAAGGATACGACAGGGTCACGGCCGTGCGGTACCTCCACGATGCCGACCCACACCTGCGCGCGCACATCGACGCCGTCGGTCCGTGCACCCTCACCCCGACGCCGGACACGGGGCCGCACACCCTCTTCGACCGGTTGGCCTCGTCGATCCTGTCCCAGCAGCTCTCGGTGAAGGCCGCCGCGACGATCGCGGGCCGGCTGCGCGGGCGGGCGACGAGCGACGCCCAGCTCGACCCCGCGCTCGTGGCCGCACTGTCCGACGAGGAACTGCGGGCGTGCGGGATCTCGCGGCCGAAGGTGGCCGCCCTGCGGGGCCTCGCCGACGCGGTGCGTGGGGGCCGGATCCCGACCCTGGGGGAACTGAGGGACTACGACGACGACGAGGTCATCAGCTCCCTGACGACGGTCCGCGGGATCGGCCGATGGACCGTGGAGATGCTGCTGATCTTCCTGTTGGACAGACCCGACGTGTTCCCCGTGGCCGATGTCGGGGTGCGGCGGGGATTCGAACGGGTGCTGGGTCTGGACGACAAGGCCTCCCCCGCGATGATGCTGGACCACTCGGCCGGCTGGGCACCGTACCGGTCGGTGGCGTCCTGGTACCTGTGGCGGGCGGTGGACCAGACGGGCGAGGCGGCCCCGGCGCCCACCTCCTCGTCCTAGGCTTCACGACCATGGCGAACCTCTACTGGGAGCGGGTGCGGACGGCGACGGCCCGCGCCGCGGCGGGCGCACGAGACGTCAACCGTCATCCCACGTCGGTCGAACTGCTGCGGCGGGCCCGGCGGGCCCTGCCCGGGGACGCCGGTTTCGGCGACCCGCTCTCGGCCGCCGGCCGCGACAGCGCGGGGACGATCGCCCGGGTGGCCGGCCGACTGTTCGACGAGCAGCCCACCGCGTCCCGGGAGGTGACGCTCGGCGGGCTCCAGGTGTGGCACGCCGTGCTCGAGCGCACGGGGCGGGCCGGCGGCGGGAGCGAGGTGACCATCGTGTTCACCGACATCGTCGGGTTCTCCGACTGGGCGATGCGCGCCGGCGATGAGGAGTCGCTGCAGCTCCTCCGACGGGTCGCCGCGGCCACCGAACCCGAGGTGCTCGCCCACCGTGGCGCCGTCGTCAAACGTCTCGGCGACGGACTGATGGCCACGTTCCCGTCTCCCCAGCTGGCGCTGGACGCGGTGGCAGCCTGCCTGGACGGGGTCGCCGGCGTGGAGGTGGCGGGCTGGCGTCCGCGGTTGCGGGTCGGCGTCCACACCGGGCGCCCGCGCCGGATCGGGGACGACTATCTCGGCATGGACGTCAACGTCGCCGCGCGGCTCGCGGAGAAGGCCGGCGCGGGCGAGATCCTCATCAGCGAGTCCACCCGCGCCGGACTGGACCCCGACAGCGTGGCGACCCGCCCCAAGCGGACCTTCCGGTGGGGCGGGGTCAAGGGTGTGCCCGACGGGATCGCCGTCTACGTGGCGACCCCGCGCTGAGGAGTTCGGCGGGACCGGGAGCGGGGAACCCGCCATCCGCCGCCCCACCCCGGAACCGGCCGGACCACCGCCGACCACCGGCATCCGGTAGAACGGACGCATGGCAACCACCAATTTCAAGGGCAACCCCGTCAGCACGTCCGGCGAGCTCCCCGCCGTCGGCTCCAAGGCCCCGGATTTCGAACTCGTCGGCACCGACCTCGCTCCCGTGACCTCCGGGTCGCTGGCCGGCAAGAAGCTCATCCTCAACATCTTCCCCAGCGTCGACACGGGCGTGTGCGCCCAGTCGGTGCGCACCTTCCACGAGAAGGCCTCCGGCCTGGAGAACACCGAGGTCGTCAACATCTCGGCCGACCTGCCGTTCGCCCACAAGCGCTTCTGCGCCGCCGAGGACATCGAGAACGCCACCGCCGGCTCGACCTTCCGCAGCGACTTCGCCGCGGACTACGGCGTCAAGATGACCGACGGCCCCATGGAGGGCCTGCTGGCCCGCTCGGTCGTCTTGGTCGACGCCGAGGGCAAGGTCGTCTACACGCAGCTCGTCGACGAGATCACCACTGAGCCGGACTACGACGCCGCGCTCGCCGCCGTGAACTGAGCGCACCGCAGCGAACGCACCGCAGCGAACGACGAGGCCCGCCCCCGACGAACGGGGGCGGGCCTCGTCGTGTGGCCTACCGCGCCGCGACTCAGGCGCTCGCGTCCACCAGGGAGAAGCGGCGGGTGGCCTGCTCGAGCTGATCGAACAGCGTGGCCAGCTCCTCGGAGCGGCGCTCCGCGGGCTGCACGCCCTCGGGGCCGAACTCGGTGAACAAGCTCAGCGAGATCTGCTGACGCACGCCGTACATGTGGAAGTTGGCCACTATCTGCCGCCAGTGCTCCACGGCGCGCACACCACCCTCGGCTCCGTAGGAGACAAAGGCGACGGGCTTGTTCGCCCACTCGCTACCGAGCGAGTCGAAGGCGTTCTTCAGTCCGCCCGGGACGCTGTGGTTGTACTCGGGGGTGACAAAGACGAAGGAGTCGTACGAGTCGATGGTCGAACTCCAGCGCTGCACCCGCTCGTCGGAGTATTGCTTGTTCGCCGCGCCCGGCACCGTGGCCGAGGTGAGCAGCGGGACGTCGAACGACTTGAGGTCGACCAGCTCATAGGTGGCGTCCTGCCGCGCCTGCGATTCCTGCGCGACCCACTCGGCCACGGTCTGCCCGGAACGCTCCTCTCGGATGCTGCCCAGAATGATGCCGATCTTCACGTACGGTCCCCTCTCGTCGTGCGGGTTACTGACGACGAGAACACTACTTGATTGACGTGACACCTACTACCGGTGGCCGTAGACCGTGACCGTCGCCACGGCACAGACACGCCCCCGCTCGTCCCTCGTCGTCACCTGGGCGATGCCCCAGCTCCGCCCGTCGTGCAGGACCTCGGCCCGGACCGTCACCGGCTGCACCAGCGGGATCTGACGCACGTACCGCACGTCGAGTGAGGACGAGCTGACCTCGCGTTCGTGCGGGAACACCGCGGCCCCGGCGACCTCCGCGGCCGCCGCGAACACGCCGCCGTGCAGATTCCCCAGCGGGTTGGCCAGCGTCGGCTCCGGCGCGATCACGCCCTCCACGACGCGGGTTCCGCCCGGGCCGTCGTCCCGCTCGTCCAGCGTCAGGCACAGGACCTCGGCCAGCGTTCCCGGCGCGAGTCTGGACGGCCACGGCGGCTCGTCGTCGTACCCGTCCGGGTCCACGGCTCCCGCGATCTCCATGGATTTGACCAGTCCGGAGGCGATCACCCCGCCGTCGTCGTCGACGACCTCCCCGCGCGTCGTGAGGCAGTGACCGTCGTCGCCCAGGTGGTCCGTGCGGATGCCCAGTCCCGCCGATCCCGCGCGCGGGCGCGCCAGCAGGTCCATCCGCAGCTCGGTGGTGACCGTCCACATCCCCTCGGGGCGCCGGCGGTGGTTCTCCGACCCCAGGCCCGAATCCACCAGGACGGCGAGGCCGCCGGTGGCGAAACGCCCCGACGGGTCGATGAACTGGTCGCCGACCGGCTGGTGCCAGCTCACCGACCCGTCCGGGTTCGGGCTGAACGTCAACCCCAGGCGGGGCTCCGGGCCGTCGTGCTGCGATTCTCTCACCCGCCGACGCTAACACGTGTTCTCGTTCACTCCCCGCGACCGCGCGCGCCGGATCGCGTCCGCACAATGGAGACGTGCCACTGAACCGCGAGGCCCTCACGACCCCCCGCCGCTGGCCCATCCGCGTCGCCACGACCGTGATCGCCACCGGCATCGTCATCCTCGTGCTGGCGGCAGCGGCCGGCGGTGCGTGGCTGCTCCTGCGGTCGGCCGTGCACGGCGCGATCGACTCCGCCGACCGTGCCCGGGCGGTCGAAGTGGCGGGTGGGCTCGCGGCCCGGGGCCCGCAGGCGTCCCTCGAGCTGGTCTCCGAACCACTGTCCGGGGTGGACCTGGTGCGGGTCGTCGCGCCCGACGGCCGCGTCCTGGCCGGTCAGGTCACCCGCGGCCTCGAGAACGTCCCCGCGCTCCCCTCTCCCGCCCCCGGTCAGGTCATCCAGCGCGACCTCGACGCCCCGAACGGCGCCGACCTCCGCCTCACCTCCGTCGGCGTGGAGGTCCGCGGGGGAACGTTCGCCGTGGACGTGGCCACCGACACCGACCGCTACGACTCCCTCCTGGCCACCGGCGCGGTGCTGTTCCTGGCGTTCGTCCCCGTCGCCGGCCTGGCCACAGCCGTGTTCGTCCACTACGCCATGGGGCGGGTGCTGCGGCCGGTCGAGTCGATCCGCTCCCGCGTCGCCGAGATCTCCGCCTCCGGCCGTGGCGAGCGGGTCCCGGTCCCCGAGGCCGAGGACGAGATCTCCCGCCTGGCCCGGACGATGAACGCCATGCTCGCGCGCCTCGACGCCGCCCGCACCGCACAGGTCGCGTTCGTCGGTGACGCCTCGCACGAACTGCGCAGCCCGCTGTCCACGCTGTCGACGATGCTCGAACTGTCCTCCACCTCCGGCACCCCGGTGGACGTGGAGACCGTCGACGAACTGCTCCTGCCGGAGGTGCAGCGGATGCGCACGATGGTCGAGGACCTGCTCCTGCTGGCCAAGAACGACGAGCGCGGCCGGCCGCTGCGCCGCGACGACGTGGACCTCGACGACATCGTGCTCTCCGAGGCCGCCCGGCTGAGGGGCCTCGTCGGCGGAGGCGACGGAGGCGACGGCGGCGACGGCAGCGGCGGCGACGGCGGCGGGCTCGAGGTGGCGGCCTCGGTGGAGCCCGCGCGCCTCGTGGGCGACGCCGATGCCCTGCAGCGCGTGGTGCGCAACCTCGTCGACAACGCCCGCCGCCACGCGCGCGACCGGATCGCGCTGCGGCTCACCGTCGACCGCACGACCCCCGGGGCGCCGCGCGCGGTAGTCTGTGTCGACGACGACGGCGAGGGCGTTCCCCCTGATCAACGGGATTCGGTGTTCGATCGCTTCGCCCGCCTGGACGCGGACCGCGCGCGGGGCAAGGGCGGATCGGGCCTGGGTCTGGCGATCGTCGCCGAGATCACCCGCTCCCACGGCGGCTCGGTCCGGGCGGAGGACGCCCCCGGCGGGGGCGCGAGGTTCGTGGTCGAGCTGCCGGTCGAGTCACTGGACGACGACGTCGACGACATCCCCACCGGCCCGGCCCGGCCCGCCTGAGCGGTCATCCCGCACAGGGTCCCGCCCCCTGCGCCGGCGGGCGGCTGTGGCAGGACGGATGGCCACGCGCAGACGCCGGCGAGGAGTGGGCGAAGTGGCCCGGCTCAGGGGCGCGCCGCGACGCTGTCGACGAGTCGGTAGCCCTGCCCGCGGACGGTTTCGATGGCGCGGGCCCCGAACGGGGCGTCGATCTTGCGTCGCAGGTAGCCGACGTACACCTCGACGATGTTGTCGTCACCGTCGTAGGCGGCGTCCCACACGGCCCGCATGATCTGGACCTTGGACACCACCTGGTTGCGATGGCGGATGAGGTACTCGAGCACCGCGTATTCACGCGCGGTCACGGTGATCCGCGTATCCCCGCGGCGGACCTCCCGCGCGGCCGGGTCCACCACGAGGTCGCCGGCCTCGAACGTCGCCGGGCGCTCCGGCGCCCCCCGCCTCACCAGAGCCCGGAGTCGGGCCTCGAGGACGACGAACGAGAACGGCTTGACCAGGTAGTCGTCGGCGCCCAGGTCGAAGGCGTCGGCCTCGTCGTATTCGCCGTCCTTGGCGGTGAGCATGAGCACCGGGGTCCAGACCTCGCGGCGTCTCATCTCGCGGACGACCTCGTACCCGCTGCGCCGCGGCATCATGATGTCCAGCACGACCACGTCGAAGTCGTCGGCGCAGGCCATCTCGAGGCCCTCCTCACCGTCGGCGGCGGTCTCCACGGCCCAGCCGCCCGTGACGAGTCCCCGGCGCACGCTCTCGCGCAGCGCCGGCTCGTCGTCGACCACCAGGACCCGCATCGGCGTGTCGTCCTACCCCTCGGGGTCGATCTCCTGGTCCATCCGCTCTGCGGGGACCAGCGAGTCGGCGTGCCGCCGGACCACCTTCGCGGGGACCCCTGCCACGGTGGTGTGGGGCGGGACCTCGTGCAGGACCACCGATCCCGCGGCCACCCTGGAGCAGGCGCCCACCCGGACATTGCCCAGCACGATCGATCCCGCGGACAGCAGCACGCCGGAGCTGACCTTGGGATGACGGTCGCCGTCCTCGTTGCCGGTGCCGCCGAGGGTGACGCCCTGCAGGATGGACACGCCGTCGCCGATCACGCAGGTCTCGCCCACGACGATCCCGGTGGCGTGGTCGACGAGGATGCCCGAGCCGACACGGGCGGCGGGATGGATGTCCATCGCGAACACCTCGGAGATCCGGCTCTGCAGGAACGACGCCGCCATGACCCGCCCGGAGTTCCACATCTCGTGGGCCACGCGGTGCACCTGCAGGCCGAGGAAGCCCTTGGCGAAGAGGTAGGGCACCAGGTAGTTGGGGTACGCCGGGTTGCGCTCGAAGCTCACCACGAGGTCGGCCGCGACGGCCTCCAAGACGTGGGGATGCTCCACGAGCACCGCCCGGATCTCCTTCTCCAGCACGTGCCGGCCGATCTCGGGGGTCGCGACCCGGGAGGCGGCGAGGCGCGCGAGGGATTCGCCGAGGTCATCACAGCCGTCGATGAGGTCCAGGACCAGTCCCGCGATCAGCGGTTCGTTCCTGCTCGAGGTCGCGTCCAGCGACAGGCGGTTCCAGACGGCGCGGACGGAGGAGTCGGCCTCTGCCCGCGGGACGCACGGGTTCTCGGTGCTCAGCTCGATGGTCACCTGATACAGCGTATGCCTGCCCCGGCGATCGGGGCGAGTCGCACCTCCCTCGACGGCCCGCTCCCCACGCGGCAGGATGGGGCCATGATCCTCATCAACGTGCGTTTCGACGTCAAGCCCGAGTTCGCCGAGTCCTGGCTTGAGTTCACCCGCGAGTTCACCGAGGCCACCCGCGCCGAGCCTGGCAATCTCTTCTTCGACTGGTACCGGTCACCGGAGTCTCCGAACACCTTCCTGCTGTGCGAGGCCTTCCGGGAGGGCGACGCCCCCGCCCAGCACGTGAACTCCGACCACTTCGCCGAGTTCACCGGCTCGGCCGCCCGCTACCTCGAGCGGACCCCGCGGATCATCAACACCACCGCCGAGGGCGAGGAGTGGGGGGCGATGGGCGAGATCACCGTCGAGTAGGCGCAGGCCCCGCCGGACGTCGCGTCAGATCGAGCTGCCGAGCGCCGACTGCGCGAGCGCGATCGGGTCGACCGGCCACCACTGGCCGTAGTCGAGTGCGTAGACACGGTTGAGGTCGGACACGACCCCGCCGACGGTGACCTGCTGCCGGACCGGCAGTTGGTGGATCGTCGCGCTCGGGTTGAGGCGCCCACCGGAGCCCCAGTCGTGCTGCCAGAAGTACCGCCCCAGGCCGGTCTGACGGCACCAGTCGATGGTGGGGGCGTTGGCGTACACGCCGAGCTCCATCCCCGCGCCGTGGAGATGGGCGCGCCAGCGCTCGAGGTACGGGCGGATCTGGTTGTCGAACTGCCACCGCGTGGGGTTGTCGTCGATCGCGACGTACATCGGCACGCCGGACGGCCCGCCGGCCTCGCGGTGGATCCGGATCCCGATCGGGGCGTGGCGGTCGCCGCCCGCGGCGCCTTCCCTCCAGTCGGCGGTCTCGGCACGCCCGTACTGGTAGCAGGAGACCATGTTGAGGCCACTGCGGCGGAAGTCGTCGACCTCGCGGCGCAGCAGCGGCTTGCCCGTCATCCACTCGGCGCCGGGGCGACGGTTGGAGCAGTACCGCACGGCGCCCATGTGGCCGGCCGCGCGGATCGACGCCGCCGACGGCGGGCCGGAGGCGTAGTCGAGCAGTGTGCCGACCGGGACGCCGACACCCGCCCCCGGCAGCGCACCGAGCCCGGCGGGGATCGAGGACTGGGCACCCACCGCGGGGGTGATGCCCGCGGCGAGGGCGCCCGCCCCGGCGGCGCCGATGCCTGCGCGGCGCAGGAAGGTTCGGCGGTCGAACGTCATGTGGCTACTCCGGGATCTCGAGGAAGGGGCACGCGGGGGCACGTGTGACACGTGGGACCCGCACACCCGACGAGTGTGTCACAAGGACATCGCGAAGGATATCCCGGCGTTACCACACGGACGGACCACCACAGCGCAGGCACGGCTGGTTGACTGACGTTCATGACTCGCGCGCACAGATGGTCCGCCACCGACATCCCCGACCAGACGGGCCGGACCTTCGTGGTCACGGGCGCCAACGGCGGGATCGGGCTGGCGACCACCGCCGCACTCACGGCCCGGGGCGCCCGGGTCGTCATGGCCTGCAGGAACGAGGAGAAGGCGCAGGAGGCGCGCGCGACGCTCCCCGCCGGTGACCAGGAGCGCGCGCAGGTGCGCCTGCTCGACATGGCGGACCTGGACTCCGTCGACGCGTTCGTGGCGGCCACGGCGGCGGAGGGTGCGCCGGTCGACGTGCTGATCAACAACGCCGGCGTGATGAACATCCCCCACGCCCGCACCGCGCAGGGACACGAGATGCAGTTCGGGGTCAACGTGCTGGCTCATCACGCGCTCACCCTGGGGCTGGAGCAGATGCTGACGGACCGGGTCGTGTGGCTGGGCTCGCTCGCCCACCTGCGCGGACGACTTGACACCGACGATCTCGACATGGACGTGCGCGGCTACCGCCCCATGGCGGCGTACGCGGACTCCAAGTTGGCGTGCATCATGCTGGGCTACGAATGGCAGCGCCATTTCGAGCGGTCCGGCAGCGGGCTGCGGTCGGTCGCCGCCCATCCCGGTTACACGGCGACCGACCTCATCCGCCAGAGCGGCAACCCACTGGCGGACCGCTTCTTCGAGTTGGGCAACTCCATCACGTGGGCGGGCCTGACACCGGAGATGGGTGCGCTGTCCGTGCTGTACGCGGCGACGGTGCCATGCCTCGCCGGTGGCGAGTTCGTCGGCCCCGATCGCCTCGGGGGCCTGCGCGGGCATCCGAAGCCCGCCCGGTCGGGTCGCCGTTCGCACGACCGGACCACGGCCGCCGCCCTGTGGCGGCGGTGCACGGAGATGGCCGCGTTCCAGCGGGCATGACGAGGGTCACGACGACGACGAGGTCATCCCCCGCAGAGTGGTGACCGTGGTCGGCCGGTGGCCGGGATGGGTCAGCCGAGCCCGGCCGCGGCCAGCCCGTCGCGCAACTTGGCCCGGTGCTCGGGCGGCCCCTGGAGGAGGGGCATGCGCAGGCGGTCCGAGCCGATGAGGCCGGCCTCCTTCAGCGCCGCCTTGACCTGGATGGCGCCCTGCGAGGTGTGCATGATCGCGTCCACGGCCGGGATGAGGCGGGTGTGGATCTCGCGGGCCCTCGGCAGGTCGCCGGCGTCGACGGCGTCGATCATCGCCCGGTAGTCGTCGCCGGCGACGTGGCCGACGACCGAGACGATGCCGGTGGCACCGAGGGCCAGGAAGGCCAGGTTAAGCACGTCGTCGCCGGAGAACCAGAGCAGGTCCGTCTCCGCCATGAGTCGGCTGGCCTCGAACAGGTCACCCTTGGCGTCCTTGACCGCCCGCACCCGGGGGATCTCCGCCATCCGCCGGATGGTGTCCGTGGCCAGGGCGGTGCCCGTGCGGCCGGGGATGTCGTAGGCCATGATCGGGCGGTCGGCCGCCTCGGCGATCATCCGGAAGTGCTCGACGATCCCGTGCTGGGTGGGCTTGTTGTAGTACGGGGTCACCACGAGCAGGGAGTCGGCGCCGCGGGCGATCATCTCGCGCGCCGCACGCATCGAGTGCTCGGTGTCGTTGGTGCCGCAACCGGCCATGACCTTCACCCGGTCGCCGACGGCCTCGACGACGGCGGCCACGCTGTCGTAGTCCTCGTCGTCGGTGGTCGTCGCGGACTCGCCGGTCGTGCCGTTGACCAGCAGTCCGTCGTGGCCGTGATCGGCGAGGTGCACCGCGAGCCGCTGCAGGCCGTCGAAATCGATCGAGCCGTCGTCATGCATGGGGGTCACCATCGCGGTGATGACCCGACCGAAGGGATTGTCCGACATGCGCACCAGACTAAGCCACGGTGACGCGGTCGGGAGATTCCGACGTGAGGGGTCCCCACGGGACTAGGGTCGTCAGCACCCCGGCGCCGGGGCCCGGCGTCCACCACCGAGACCGCGGAGGCGATTGTGACCGACCAGACCCGACCCGACGACCCCGCGCGCATCCCGGAGGAGCCCGCGGAGTCGTTCGGCAACACCATCGACGGATCGGGGGCCGGCGACGGCAGCACCTCCCGGGGCGGGGACGAGGCGGACACCGCCACCGAGTCCGCCGCCACCGAGCCCGCCGCCGACCGGGCCGCCGGGGGCGCGACACCGCACGACTCCGCGGGAGCGGCGAGCTCCGCTGCGACGTCCGGCGCGGGCGGGGACGGCGCTGCCGAGCGCGCCGAGCAGAAGAAGGTGTACCAGACCCCTGAGCAGCCGGATCAGGCCGTGGGCGGCTCGGACGGTACGGCAGACGGCCAGTAGCCGGGCCTGACGTGGCCATCGCCCTGACGCTCACGCTGGCGTTGATACTGCTCATCAGTGCCAACGCCTTGTTCGTGGCCGTCGAGTTCGGGTTCCTCACCGTCAACCGGGACGACGTGCGTGCGGCCGGCTCGGAGGGCGATCGCATCGCCACGACCCTCGACGGGTCCCTGGCCAGGACCTCGACGAACCTGTCGGGGGCCCAGCTGGGCATCACGGTCAGCAGCCTCCTGGCGGGATACCTCACCGGTCCCTCCGTGGGGGAGCTGATCACCGGCGCCCTCGGCGTGTCGGGGATGTCCGAGCCGGCGGCCCGCGGCATCGCGATGACGGTGGCCTTCGTCGTCGTCACCTTCCTCCAGATGGTCTTCGGCGAACTGGTCCCCAAGAACTGGGCCATCGCCGCTCCGATGCGGGTCGCGCGGCTGGTCGTGATCCCCCAGCGGATCTTCATGGCGGTGTTCGGCTGGCTGGTCACGGGCCTCAACACCACCGCCAACGTCGTCCTGCGACTGCTCGGGTTCACCCCGCAGGAGGAACCCGGCGAGGCACGGTCACCCGAGGAGCTGCGAGCGTCGGCCGCGCGGTCGGGCCGTCAGGGCGCGATGGACCCGCACACGGCCGAGCTGGTGATCCGCTCGATCTCGTTCGGGGAACACCGCGCGGCGGACGTGATGGTGCCCCGTCCGCTGGTGACGTTCCTGCGTGACCACACCGCGCAGGACCTGCTCGACACGGTGGCCGCGACGGGCCGGTCGCGGTTCCCCGTCCTCGGCGCGACCGTCGACGAGGTGGTGGGCGTCGTCCACTACCGGCAGGCGTTGGCCGTGCCTGTCGACGAGCGCGCCCGGACGCCGGTGCGGGAGATCGCCACCGAGGCGACCGTGGTGTCGGAGGTGATGACGCTCGACCCGCTCATGCGGCTGCTCCGTCAGACCGATCTGCAGATGGCCGTGGTGGTGGACGAGTTCGGCGGGACCGCGGGGATCGTCACCCTGGAGGACCTGGTGGAGGAGATCGTCGGCGAGATCGATGACGAGCAGGACCGTGCGTCGCGCACCCACGAGTGGGTCGACGACGACACCGTGCTCGTGGGCGGGATGATGCGGCCCGACGAACTGGGCGCCATCCTGCGACTGGAGATCCCGCCGGTGGAGACGGTGTCCACCCTGTCCGGGCTCCTGTCCGAGGCGGTGGACCGACTCCCCCGGGTCGGCGACGAGACCGAGTTGGACGCGCACGACCACGAGAACCGCGACGACGACGACCTGCCGACGCGGGCGCGTGTGCGCCTGCGGGTGGAATCACTGCGCGCGCACCGGGCCGAGCAGGTGCGCGCCACCGTCCTGCGGGACGAGCCCGAGGCGGTGGACCCGGATGAGTGACGGCGTGGCATTGCTGGTCCTGGTGGCCCTCCTGCTGGGCAACGGGTTCTTCGTCGCCGCGGAGTTCGCGATGGTCTCCGCGCGGCGCGACAACCTGGAGCCGCACGCGGCCGAGGGCAGCACGCGCGCACTGTGGTCGCTGCGCGGCATGGAGAACGTGTCGCTCTCGCTGGCGGCCACGCAGCTCGGCATCACGGCCTGCTCGCTGCTCATCGGCGCGGTCGGCGAACCCGCCATCGCCCATCTCATCGAGCAGCCGCTGGGCTGGTTGGGCGTGTCCACCGGGTTCGCCCACCCGATCGCTCTGGTGATCTCCCTGCTCATCGTCACATTCCTGCACATGGTGCTCGGCGAGATGGTGCCCAAGAACATGGCGATCGCCCGGCCCGCGGCCGCGGCCCTCCTGCTCGGCCCGGTCCTGCGGGTCTTCGTGCTGGTGTTCCTGCCCGCGATCTGGCTGATGAACAAGTCCGCGGACGCGGTGGTGAGGTACGTACTGCGGGTGGAACCGCGTTCCGAGGTGGAGACCACTTTCACGGTGGACCAGATGCACGGGATGGTCGCCGCGGCCGAGGACTCCGGCCTCCTCGACGAGGACGAGACGCTGCTGCTCGAGGGCGCGCTCGAGTTCGATCACATCACCGCCGCCGATGTCCTCCGGCCGATCGCGGAGGTGGACTCGATCGAGGAGGACTGGTCCACCGGTGACGTGCAGCAACTGTGCGTGCGGACGGGGCACTCGCGGTTCCCCGTGCGCCGCGGCGGCGCGTACGTCGGCTACGTCCACGTCAAGGACACCCTCGGCGACGACCTGTCCCAGCCTCTGCGCCGGGATCGGATCCGCGAACTGGGGATCGTGCCCGCGGAGACCCCCCTCGACGACGTCCTGGAGGCGATGCAGCGGGCGCGGGCCCACCTCGCGGTCGTCGACGATCGCGAACCCGGCGAACCCGACCCGCGTGGGCTGCTGGTCCTGGAGGACGTCCTCGCCGAACTCGTCGGCGAGGTCAGGGATGCGACGCCCGGAGCCGAGCAGTAGGGCGCCCGAGCAGTAGAAAGGGCCCCGACGACCTACCGGACCTTGTCGGGGTTGGTGTCGAGCACCCGACCGAGGGTGTTGTCCACGACGATCTGCGCCACCCCGCTGTATGTGGCCACGCCCACCCGCACCGTGGTGGCCAGCGCGTTCTGCAACATCGTGGAACCTCCTGCTAGTCGGTGTGACACCCGTCACTCTACGCTCGTCTGCGGCGGGCCGCTGACAGATAAACAAACTTTCTGGACGGGCGTTCTGAACGATCGCCCGAACAGTCGTTTCGAACCCTAAAGTGCCCCCTCTATCGCCGCCACCGAACGCGCGAGAGCGCCATCCCGTCACCGGCCGGTGCTATAGTTGATGCGTCATCCACCGCTGGAGAGGGGGTGCAGAGCCCATGTCCGATATCCGTATCCACCGGTCCCGGTCGCGCTCACACGACGCCGGCGGGTGGTTGGACTCCCGCCACTCGTTCTCGTTCGGCAACTACCAGGACCCGATGAACACGCACTTCGGCCGCCTGCTGGTGAACAACGACGACCGCATCGCCGCCGGCTCCGGCTTCGACACGCACGGCCACCGGGACATGGAGATCGTCACGTGGGTCCTGTCCGGCTCGCTCGTGCACCAGGACTCCGAGGGACACAGCGGGATCATCTACCCCGGACTCGCGCAGCGGATGAGCGCCGGCTCGGGGATCCTGCACTCCGAACGCAACGACGGCTGGCGCGACGGCCCGGTCCGCCCCGAGGCCGCCCCCGCCGACCCGGTCCACCTCGTCCAGATGTGGGTCGTCCCGGACTCCTCCGGTGGGGATCCCGGCTACGAACAGCTGGAGATCGAACCGGCGGAGCTGGAGAACCAGCTCGTCGTCGTCGCCGGAGGGCTACCCACCCACGCCGACCGCGCCGCCATCCGGATCCGCGACCGCTCGTCCGCGCTGCACGCCGCGCGGCTGGCACCGGGCCGGTCCGTCCAGCTCCCCGACGCGCCCTACGTCCACCTCTACGTGCCCCTGGGCTCGGTGACGCTGGAGGGCGAGGGCCTGCTGGACACCGGCGACGCCGCGCGGATGACCGCCGCCGGGGGGCGGCGTGTCACCGCCGGCGACCACGGCGCCGAGATCCTCGCGTGGGAGATGCACGCGGGCATGACGATGCTCGACGTCCGCGGCCACTAGTCCTTCTCGGTTGCCGTCCCCTTGTCGTCGCCGGCCGACAGGGGGGCACCGTCGTCCTGCTCCCCGTCCCCCGGGATGTGGTACAGCGGGTGCACCGGCTCGGGCGAGGGCGCCTCCTCGTGCTTCTCGAGCTCCTCGGCCGAGTAGGCACGGCGCCACTGGCGGGTGATCGTGGGCGGCCTCTCCCCCATGTCATTGCTGATCCCGCGCACCAGGCTGTACATCATGACGAAACCCATGATGAAGAACGGCAGGCCGATGACGGTGATGACCTCCTGAAGCGCGGTCAGTCCACCCTCGCCCGTGCCGGCCAGCAGGGTCGCCGCGACCGCGCCCATGAGCACGCCCCAGATGACGCGCTGATGGGTCGGCGAGGGCTCGAAGTCGTCGTCCTTGCCGGAGGCCATCATGTCGACGACCATCGACGCCGAGTCGACGGACGTGGTGAAGAAGACGACGACGAGCAGCACCGCGATACCGGAGAGCAGCGTGGCCAGCGGGTAGTTCGACAGGAACGCGAACAGCGCGCCCGGGATGTCGCCGTCGTCGACCACCGCCTCGGTGAGGCCGCCGGAACCGAAGAGTTCGATGTGGAACGAGGCCATGCCGAAGATGCCGAACCACAACACCGAGAAGCCCACCGGCAGGGCGAGGACGCCGAAGACGAACTGGCGGATCGTGCGGCCGCGGCTGATCCGGGCGATGAAGATGCCCACGAACGGCGACCACGTGATGGTCCACGCCCAGTAGAAGACGGTCCACGTGTTCTGCCACGAGGCCAGGTCGTCGTTGGCAGGAAAGACGTTGTTCCACAGCGCCAGCTCCGGCAGGGTCGACAGGTAGATCCCCAGCGACTCGACGGTGCCCTTGAGCAGGAAGAGGGTGGGCCCGGTCGCCACGACGAAGATCAGCAGCGCGACCGCGACCGCGATATTGAGGTTGGACAGCCGCTTGATGCCCTTCTCCAGGCCCAGGGCCACGGAGATGCACGCGATGGTGGTGACCACGACGATGACGAGGACCTGGACGACCGGGGACATGGCGATGCCGAACAGCTCGTCCAGGCCGGCGTTGATCTGCAGCGTGCCCAGGCCGACCGACGTCGCCACACCGAACACGGTGCCGACGAGCGCCACGATGTCGATCGTCTTGCCGAGCGGGCCGAAGATCTTGTCGCCCAGCAGCGGCGCGAAGATCGAGCTCACCCGCGGCGGCATCTTGCGCTTGTAGATGAAGTAGGCGAACGCCAGGGCGGGCAGCGCGAAGATCGTCCAGGTGTGCAGGCCGAAGTGGTACAGCGTGAACGCCATCGCCTCGGTGGCGGCCTCCCGGCTGCCGGGTTCGACACCCCCGCGCGGCGGGGTCGCGAAGTGCGAGATGGGCTCCGCCACGCCCCAGAACATGAGGATGGTGCCGATCCCGGCCGCGAACAGCATGCCGAACCAGGTGAGTGTGGAGTGCTCGGGCAGCTCGTCGTCCCCGCCCAGGCGGACGTGACCGAACCGGCTGAGCGCGATCCAGATGAGGAAGCCGAGGAACGCGGTGACACCGAAGATGTAGAACCAACCGAGGTTGGTCATGATCCAGCCGGACGCGGTGCCGAATACGCTGCCCACCCATTCGCCGGCGAAGAACGTCACCACGACGAAGAGCAGGATGACCCCGACAGTCGTGAAGAACACCCCCGGATCGGTCTTGAGCCTCAGTGCTCTCAGTATCCGTTCGGACATGGTCTCCCCCGTCGTCTCGGCTCTACCCGGGCGCCGGTGCCGCCGGATCGAGTGGTTCAGTCAGAGTGCTGCTTCTATTAGTGGTCGGGCTTCTACTAGTGGTCGGGCTTCTACTTGTGGTCCTGCTTCTAGTACGCGAAGTTGTGTACCACGAATACCTTCCCGCCGCTCGAATAGGCGATTCCCATCCCGGCGGACCGGTAACCGGGATCGAGGAGGTTCTCGTTGTGGCCGGGCGAGTTCTTCCACAGGTCGACGAGGCAGGTCGCGCCGCAGTGGGTCCCGGCGGCGACGATGTTCTCCCCGTAGCCACGGCCGATCAGGGCGGTGTTGTGGACCACCTCGTCGCGGGCGGCGAGACGGTCGGCCCAGGCCTGGGCCTCACGGTCGAGTTCCGGGTTCGGCGCCAGCGTCCCGAGTGCGCGGCCGACGCGGTACGAGTCGATCTCGCGGACGATGCCCTCGCGCAGACCCCCGGTCACCGCCATGCCGGCGACGTCCCGGTAGGCCATCTCGCTGGAGCCGACCGCCGCCCACACCTCGGGGGGCAACGCGGCGCGCACCTGGGAGACGAGCCCGTCCACCTGGGGCACCAGATGGGCGGGGATCAGGTGCTGCGGGATGAAGGACGGCAGTGTCCGGTCAGCCGTCTGGGCAGAGGCGGTCGCGGCCCCACCCACAAGGGTGGCGGCGGTGACGGCGATCGTCGCGAGTGACGCGATGAGACTGGTGCGCATGGTGATGATCATGCCGCCTCGGTGCGCCTGAAGCGAACCAATTGGCCGATGAGGTAACAGGACGGGCGCGGGACGGCGTCAATGCTGTGACCAGCAGATATCAGCGATGCTGGTGTGGCTGGAGTGGCTCACGGGGTACGAGGAACCGACCCGCTCCGGGGAGCACCTCGACGGTCACCGGAAGGGGCGCGATGGCGTCCCCGTCGGCGAAGGCCTCGACGTCCGCGGCCTCGAGTCGGACCGTCCGGCACCGCCTCGTCGACACGCCGCGCAGACCCACGTGGGCACCGGAGTAGATCGAGGGGAAGTGCCGCATGAAGCGGAGTTTGGAGATCTTCCCGACGTAGCAGACGTCGAACAACCCGTCGCTCCGGTCGGCGTCGGGTGCGATCTTCATGTCCCCGCCGTAGCTGCGGGTGATCGCGAACGCGCTGAGCAGGACCTCGGTCTCGACGGTGTCCTCGCTCGGCAGCCCGGCGTCGAAGACCATCCGGAAGCGCCGGGGACGGTAGGTCGGGAACTCGATGATCGAGGCGAGGACGTAGCGCAGGGGCCCGCGGAGGAGTCCCATCTCGTTGACCCGCCGGTTGACCTTCGAGTCCAACCCGGCGCACAGCACCGAGGCGAACACCGTTGGTTCCCCGCCGTCCGGGGTGGCCCGGCCGAGGTCAACGGTCTCGACCCGGCCGTCGGCGACGACGTCCGCGGCGGCCTCGGGATCGCCCAGGGGGATGCCGTATTCGCGGGCCAGGTCGTTGCCGGTGCCCGCCGGGATGATGCCCACGGGCACATCGGTGAAGGCCTGCGCCTGCACGGCGATCGAGACCATCCCGTCTCCACCGCACACCACGAGCGCGTCGGTCCCGTCGGCCACCGCCCGCCGCGCCAGCGCGAGGGACTCGGTCGCCCCGCCTCCGGCTAGCCGGGTGACCTCGAGACCGTGCGCGCGCAGCCGGTCGGCGGCCCGGCCCGCCACCTTCTCTCCGCGTCCCCCGCCCGCGGCGGGGTTGACCAGCAGCGTGACCGCCCCGATCCGGCGGTCGGACAGCTGCGCGCTCATGGGATGAGTGTGCCCGGGTTGCACACGCCGTGGGGGTCGACGGCGCTCTTCACCGCGCGCAGCATCCGCAGTCCGACCTCGCCGATCTCCGACTCCAGATACGGGCGGTGGTCCACCCCGACCGCGTGGTGGTGGGTGATCGTGCCGCCGGCCGCCACGATCGCCTCGGAGGCCGCCCGCTTGGCATCGAGCCACTGGGCGACGGGGTCCGGCCCGCGCTGGGCAGCCACCACGGTGAAGTAGAGGGACGCACCCGTCGGGTAGACGTGGCTGATGTGGCACATGACCAGCGCCGGCGTTCCGAAGGCCTCGAGCGACCCGGTCAGCGCCTCCGTGACCGCGGCCCGCAGTGCCGGCAGGCGGGACCAGTCGGTGGCGGTCTCCAGGGTCTCCACCAGCGCGCCGTTGTCCAGCAGCGCATCGCGCAGGACCGGGGCCCCGAAGCGGCCGTGTTCCCACGACTGCGCGGGCCCCGGGCCCAGTGAGGTGCCGCCGTGGGTGATCAGGACCTCCCGCGTCTCCGCGTGCCGGGACCCGGCATGGGCGGCCGTGCCCTCGAACAGGCAGAGACACAGGCAACCCCCGGCCCTGTCCTCGACATCCCCGGTCTGCTCGCCGATCGAGTCGGTCGCGGTCGCGAGGTTCACCATCGTCTCTGTCTCGTCGGACAGACGGATGACCGTCGGGCCCGTCCCCTGCTGTTCGACCGCGCGCAGCGCCGCGGCGCCGGTGGCGAAGTCGGGAAAGCGGAACGCCTCGTGCCGCACCACCTCCGGCACCGGATGGATCCGCACGCGCACCCGGGTGCACACGCCGAACGCACCCTCCGATCCCAGGAGCCACTGCCGCAGGTCCGGGCCCGCGGCCGACGCCGGGGCCCGGCCCGCCTCGATCACGCCGACCGGGGTGACCACCGTCAGCCCGCTGACCATCTCGTCGAAGCGCCCGTACCCGGCGGAGCTCTGTCCCGAGGACCGGGTCATGGCGTAGCCGCCCAGCGTGGCGTAGGGGAAGGACTGCGGGAAGTGCCCGAGCGAGAAACCGTGCTCAGCCAGCAGTTCCTCGGCCCGCGGACCCGTGACGCCCGCCCCGAGGACCGCCTCCCCCGACTCGGGGTCGATCGACTCGAGACCGTCGAAATGGGCCAGGTCGACGCTCAGCACGGCCCTGTTCGTCCCGGTGTCCGGGTCCAGGCCGCCGACGACGGAGGTGCCGCCGCCGAAGGGGACGACCGCGACCTTCTCGGAGGTGCACCAGTCCAGGAGGGCGGCCACCTCGTCGTCGTCCCCCGGGGCCACCACCGCATCGGGGCAGTCCACGGCCGGCCTCGTCCGCCACGCCAACAGGTCGGGCGTCGACTTGCCGCGGGCGCGCGGAAGGCGCTGCGCGTCGTCGACCGAGACGTCGCCGGGGCCCACGATGTCGGCCAGTGCGGCGAGATCGACGTCGGTGAGTCGCGAGGGCGAGGCGGTCACCGCGGCCGGGTCGAACGTCCGCCCGGTCTCCGCGGTCACGCCGAGCACGTCGCGCAGCAGGGCGCGGATGCTCTCGCTCAGCTCCGTGGCCTCGGCGGCCGTCCCCCACCGGGGCAGGTCCATCGGCGGTAGCGGCAGGCGGCCGGATCGGTGCTTGTCAGCGGGGTTCACGTCGCTCATACTGGGACACTAGAGCACGATCTGTTCCGCTCACGGGTTTTCGTCGGGTGACCCGGCACCGATCCGCGCCCCGCGGGACCCGCCGCGAAGGAGGCCCGGTGACCGTTTCCTCCCCTTCGCGCCACACCACGCGGGACCGCGCGCTCACCGCCGCCCGGGCCGCGATCCTCGAGATCGGCCCCAGCCGCACCACGATGGTCGAGGTCTCGCGCCGATCCGGCGTCGGACGCACCACCCTCTACCGGCACTGGCCCGACGTCAGGGCACTGGTCGCCGACCTCCTCACCCGCGAACTCACCGGCGTGGTCGAGCGCGTCGGCCCGGACCTGCTGGAGGGCGCGGTCCACGATGCCGGCGAGTTGGCCCGCCTGCTGTGCGCGATGGCCGACGAGGTGCGCACCGACCCCCTGCTCGACGCGCTGCGGCGACACGAGAGCGGCATGCTCGCCGAGTACGTGTTCCGCCGGCTCGGCACGTCCCAGCACCGACTCATCGAGTTCCTCCGCGACGTCCTCGCCCGCGCCATCGCGGCCGACGCCCGCCTCGCCGGCCGCGACCCCGACCGCATGGCCACCATGCTCTACCTCGCGGTCCAGGGCGCCGTGCTGTCCGCTCCACTGGCCGACCCGCCGCTCGACGCGGACTCGTGGCGCGCCGAGCTCCACCTGCTCGTGACCGGGTACCTGGGCCTGTGACCGGGCACGCGAAAGCGGACCACGGGCCCACCGCGCGCCCCGGGCCCACCGATGCGAGGGCCCCGTCCACCGCGCTGTCCGCCGGTCGACGCGCGCGCGAGCTCGCCGAGCTGCGCGGCCGCTCCACTCCCGTGGACCTCATCGTGATCGGCGGCGGCATCACGGGCGCGGGGATCGCGCTCGACGCCGCCTCTCGCGGACTCGAGACCGTATTGCTGGAGGCCCACGACCTGGCGTTCGGTACCAGCCGATGGTCCTCCAAGCTCGCCCACGGCGGGCTGCGCTATCTGGCGACCGGCAACGTCGCGATCGCGCGCCGCTCGGCCGTCGAGCGTGGCATCATGCTCGAGCGCACCGCCCCCCACCTCGTGCGCCCGCTCGCGCAGGTTGTGCCCGTCTACCGCGACACCCAGCCGGTGGGGGCCGTGCTGCCGGGCCTCGGGTTCGTCGCCGGTACCGTGCTCTCCCGTCTCGCCGGGACGCGCGCCGACCGCCTGCCGGGCGCGCGTGTGCTGGGCCCGCGCCGGGTCGCCGAGTACGTCCCGGGCGTGCGCCGCGACGGCCTGCGGTTCGGCCACCTCAACTGGGACTGTCAGCTCGTCGACGACGCCCGCCTGGTCACCGCCGTCGCGCGCACGGCGGCCGGGCACGGGGCCCGCGTCATCACGCGGGCGCGGGTGCTGGAGGCGAGCGGCACGCGGGTCACCGTCCGCGACGAGCTCGGCGCGGGCGGCGCTGTCGTGGGCGGCGCGGGGGTCGGCGGCGCGGGGGTCGGTGGCGCGGCGCGGAGCGACGACGACAGCGACGACGAGTTCACCCTCTCCGCGCGGGCCGTCGTGTCGGCGACCGGCGTGTGGGCCGGCCAGACCACTCCCGGCGTGCGCGTGCGTCCCTCGCGTGGCACCCACCTGGTCCTCGACGCGGCCGCGTTGGGCCATCCCGTCGGCGCCCTCACCGTGCCGGTGCCGGGTGAGACCAACCGCTTCTGCTTTGCCATCCCGGCCGAGTTCGGGCGACTGCACGTGGGCTTGACCGACGTCGACGCCCCCGGCCCGGTGCCGGACGTGCCGGAGTCGACCGAGGCGGAGATCGACTTCCTGCTGGATGTCGTCAACCGGGCGCTCGAGGTGCGGCTGACCCGCGACGATGTGCTGGGCACCTTCGCGGGCCTGCGCCCCCTGGTCGATTCCGGCGACGGCGACACGGCCGACCTCTCCCGCGATCACGCCCTGCTCACCTCGGACAACGGCCTCGTCACGATCACCGGCGGCAAGCTCACGGAGTACCGGCTCATGGCCGAGCAGGTGGTCGACCTCGTCGCGGGGCGTGCAGGACTCCCCGCCGGTCCGTGCCGGACCGCCGACCTCCCGCTCGTCGGGGCGCCGGGGCATCCCGTGGCCGCGGTGGCGGCCACCTCCGCCGGACTCCTCCCCGCCTCCCTGGTCGCGCGCTACGGCCAGGAGGCCGGCACCGTGGTGGCGGCCAGCCTGCTGGACCGGCCGCTGGAGGCGGTGGCCGAGGGCCTCGACGTCACCCGCGCCGAGTTCTCCTACGCGGTCACCCACGAGGGGGCGCTGACCGTCGACGACGTCCTCGACCGTCGCAGCCGCATCGGGCTGGTGGCCACCGATCGGGCCGCCGCCGAGCCGGTCGCCCGTCAGGCCCTCGCCGCGGGACGGGCCGCCGCGGACTGACTGCCGGTACGCCTTCCGCGCCTGTCGCGACCCAACTGGAGCCGACGGGCGCCGGGAGGCCCTAGTCGAATCTCCGGACCAGCTGCAGAAACTCCGTGCCGTAGTCGAGCTGGGTCTGCAGGTCGCGATAGCGGGCCTCCGCCTCCGAGCGGATCTCCTCGACCGTCGTCCGGGCCGCGTGCCAGTCGTCGAGCTCCACCGAACCCGAGCCGCGGCCCGCCGAGAGGACGTCCGTCGCCCGAAGGAACTGCCTCATGCGTTCCAACGAGAACCCCAGGGGCTTCATCCGCCGCACCAGGAGCAGTCGCTGGACATCCGCATCGGTGTAGAGCCGGAAACCGCCGGCGGTGTGACCGGAGGGCGCCACCAGGCCGAGTTCGTCGTAGTGGCGGAGGGTGCGGATCGACAGGCCGGTGATCTCGGCGACCTCGCCGATCTTGCGCACCGCGTCGTCCGACATCGTTCTCCTCGTGGGCTTGTTCACACTCATCGGCTCGGGTTCGCGCTCGACCAACTCTACCGCTACGGTACATTCAGAATCTCCCGCTACGGGAGAGTCTGTCATGCCCCTACATGGTGAGGAAAGTTCTCCGTGACAGCTCCCGCGACCACGCCCGCGGCCTCTCCCGCTCCCGGCGTCGCCGATGACGGTCTGGCGCCCGTCGGTGTCCTCGCCTCGCTGAAGTACGCCTTCTCCTCGGCCCGGCGACTGCGCACCGAGGTGCTGGCCGGGCTGGTCGTCGCCCTGGCGCTGATCCCCGAGGCCATCTCGTTCTCCATCCTCGCCGGGGTCGACCCGCGGGTGGGGCTGTTCGCCTCGTTCACGATGGCCGTGACGATCGCCTTCACCGGCGGTCGGCCGGCGATGATCTCCGCCGCCACCGGCGCGATCGCCCTGGTCATCGCTCCCGTCGCGCGTGACTACGGGATGGACTATCTGGTCGCGACCGTTCTGCTGGCCGGCATCATCCAGGTGGTCCTCAGCCTCATCGGCGTGGGCCGACTCATGCGCTTCATCCCCCGCAGCGTGATGGTCGGGTTCGTCAACGCCCTGGCGATCCTCATCTTCACCGCGCAGATCCCGCACCTGCTCGGGGTGCCGTGGCTGGTCTACCCGATGGTCGCCGTCGGCCTCCTCATCATGGTCTTCTTCCCGAGGCTCTCGGCCGCGCTTCCCGCACCGCTGATCGCGATCGTGGCGATCACCGCAGTCGTGGTGCTGTTCGGCTGGACCATGCCCAACGTGCACGACCAGGGCGAACTGCCCGACTCGCTGCCGTCGCTGTTCTTCCCCGACGTGCCGTGGACCATGGAGACGCTCCGGATCATCGCCCCCTATGCCCTCGCGATGGCCCTGGTCGGGCTCATGGAGTCCCTGATGACCGCCAAGCTGGTCGACGACATCACCGAGGTGCGCACCGACAAGACCCGCGAGGGCTGGGGCCAGGGCGTGGCCAACATCGTCACCAGCTTCTTCGGCGGCATGGGCGGCTGCGCGATGATCGGCCAGACGATGATCAACGTCAAGCAGTCGGGCGCCCGCACCCGGCTGTCGACCCTCCTGGCCGGGATCTTCCTGCTCATCCTCGTCGTGGCACTGGGCGACATCGTGGGCCTGATCCCCATGGCCGCTCTCGTCGCGGTGATGATCATGGTCTCCGTGGCCACCCTGGACTGGCACTCCATCCATCCCTGCACCCTGCGCCTGATGCCGCTCAGCGAGACGCTCGTCATGGTCGTCACCGTGGCCGCCACCGTGATCACCCACAACCTGGCCATCGGCGTCGTCCTCGGCGTCCTCACCGCGATGGTCATGTTCGCCCGACGCGTCGCGCACATGACGAGCCTGGAGAAGGTCTCGGAGCTCGACGTGAATCACGACGGCACCATCGACATCCGTACCTACCGGGTCCGCGGGGAACTGTTCTGGGCCTCCAGCAACGATCTGGTCTACCAGTTCGACTACTCGGGCGATCCCCAGCACGTTGTCATCGACCTGACCGAGGCCGACATCTGGGACGCCTCCACCGTGGCCACCCTCGATGCGATCAGCCACAAGTACGCGGCCAAGGGCAAGACGGTCGAGATCATCGGCCTCGACGGGGCCAGCCAGGAGCGACTGGAGAAGCTCTCCGGCAATCTCGGTGAGGGGCACTGACCTGACCCGACCCGGCCTGACCAGACCGTATCCTGGTCGACCGCACCCCGTTCCGGACCCAAAGGAGCGCTACCCGATGCACACCCTCCCGAAGCCGGGGAGCGCGCTGCGCCTGGCAGGTCTGATCCTGACCGCGGCCGTGATCACCGCGGTCATGGTGCGAGCCGCGACCGAGTTCATGCTGGACCTCCAGGTGTTCCAGGATGCCGGTCGGGCTCTGCTGGCCGGGGCGGACCTGTACTCCGAGGGCTTTCCCACCCGCTCGGGCTTCAGGTTCATCTACCCGCCGTTCGGCGCCGTCGTCTTCCTGCCGCTGGCGCCACTCGGAGCCACTGTCGCCCAGCTCGCCTGGACCGCCGCCACGGTGGTCGCGGTCTGGGCGATCCTGGCCATGGCCGCGTCCCGGCTCCAGCTTCAGGGCGCACGAACCCTGGCCCTGGCACTGACCGGCGTGGCGCTGCTGTTCGAGCCGGTCCGCGCGAACATCGGCTTCGGCCAGATCAACATCTTCCTGTTCCTCATGGTCACCGCCGACGTCCTGGGCTTCACTCCCCGCCGCGCCCGCGGCGTCTTGCTCGGCCTGGCCGCCGGCATCAAGATCACCCCGGCCGCGTTCGGCGTTCTGTTCCTCGTCCGTAGAGACTGGGCGTCCCTGGCACGGGCGGTTGGCACAGTCGCGGCCACGATCGGCCTCGGGCACCTCATCCGCCCGGCCGAGTCCTGGCATTTCTGGACCGCCGAGTTCTTCCTCACCGAACGGGGCGGCACACGGCACTTCGTCCCCAACCAGGCCCTGAGCGGCCTGCTGACCCGGGCCCGGATCCCCGCCGAGCACCTCGACCCGCCCGTCTACGGCTTCTTCCTGCTCGTCGCCGCGGCAGCCACCTGGGGAGCCTGGCGACTGACCCGGGACAGCCGGCCCGTCGACGCCCTACTCCTGGTCGCCCTCGGGGTCTTCATCGCCTCTCCGGTGGCGGTGACCCACCACTGGTCCGGCGTGGTCATCGCCATCCCGCTACTACTGACCGCCCGGCGCAGACCGGTCCGGATCGCGGTGGCGGTCCTGGTCCTCACCCACCTGATCGGCACGCACTACGCCTACGCGCTCACCGCGGTCGACCCAGCCGCCCACGTGCTGCAGTGGCTCATCGGCAACGCGCAGGGTGTGAGCGGAATCGCCGCGTTCGCGATGCTGCTCGGCGACGCCGCTCTGGGCGACGCCGCTCTGGGCGGCGCCCCCGGGCGGCGTCAGCCGATCCGTTCGGGCGCCTGGAACTCGGCCTCGAACCTGTCGTAGGAGAAGGTGGCGAGGGCGCGGGCGCGGTCCAGCCCGAGTTCGCGTACCGCCTCGGCGAACCGCGCGACATCGGCGTCGCTGTCATCCGCGCCCGTCGCGATCGTCACGCGAGCGCCGCTCAGCGGACGCATCCGCCCACCCCGGGCGGTGGCCTCGGCCGTGACCCGCACCGGCTGACCGTCGAGGACCTGCACGCAGTTCATCGCGAGTGATTGGCTGCCGGGGATCGGGACACCGACGCGGGTATCCAGCCTGAGATCGACCCCGCCCGCGCCCGCCGACCCGACCGCCCCGAGACGGGCATCGTCGAGCGCCCCGCCGGCGGTGCCGACCATGTCGCCCTTCCACTTGGGAAAGCCCCACAGCTCGTTGCCCGCCGCGAGGGTGAAGTCCTGGTCCACCGGCAGTTCGTGGATGTGCACCAGCGTCCCGTGGCCCGGCACCTTGAGCTGGAAAGCCACTCCCATCTCGTGGTACGCACCCAGGACGTTGCCGGGCACGTCGTGGTACCGCACGTGGATCATGATCGCGGGGGTCCGGCCGCCGGGTAGTGCCACCGGCTCGGCGCCCGCAGCGTCGAGAACGGCGGACTGACGGCCGGCCGCGATGAGCCGGCGGACGACGGCTGCCCGGGTGAGGAACGCCGCGCCGGAGACCGAGGCGGACACGACGGGGACCGGGAAGGTGATCTCGCGTCCGGCGACGACGCGGGAGGTGGGAGAGCTCATGGTGCGACGGTAGCGGGCGCTCGGGCCGGAATCATCAGTTTGCGCGGCTAACGATCGGGGCGGCGGGTCCGATATCACCTGTGTAGGCCAGCTCACGTCCCGCCGCCCGGTTCGCGGCGCGACCACCGATCCATCTGGAGGCACTCATGCTCAAGGCCATCGCCGACTTCTTCGCCCAGTTCGACTTCACCGTCGGCTCGTCCGCCGCCATCAACGCCGCGATCTCGGGCTCGTCCGCATTCATCGACCAGCAGTTCGGTTTCGACAGTTCGCTGGGGAATCTCGCCGTGAGCAGCATCGGCCGCGTCGGCGAGCCCACCACCTGACACGGCTCACCCGCGACGGCGTCGGACCGCCCGGGTCAGACGTGCCCGACCCACCGCTTCAGGCCGTGGGACCGGTCATGTCCTGCCCGGGCTGGGCCACGTCCCGCTTGTCGGCCTTCCCCTTGTACTTCGGCCGCAGGAGGTTGGACGGCGACAGGATGTCGTCGAGCTCCGCCGCCGACAGCAGCCCCATCTCCAGCACCACCTCGCGGACCCCGCGGCCCGACCTGGCGCACTCGCGGCCGACCCGGTCGCCGTTGTGGTGTCCGATGATCGGGTTGAGGTAGGTGACGATCCCGATCGAGTTCATCACGTTCTGTCGGGCCACCTCGACGTTGGCGGTGATCCCCTCCACGCACTTCTCGGTCAGGGTCTCGATGGCGTTCGTCAGCAGGGAGATCGACTCGAACATCGCCTGGGCGATCACCGGCTCCATGACGTTGAGCTGCAGCTGACCGGCCTCGGCGGCCATGGTCACGGTGACGTCGTTGCCGATCACCTTGAAGCACACCTGGTTGACGACCTCGGGTATCACCGGGTTGACCTTGGCGGGCATGATCGAAGACCCGGCCTGCAGCTCCGGCAGGTTGATCTCGTTGAAGCCGGCGCGCGGCCCCGAGGACAGCAGCCGCAGGTCGTTGCAGATCTTGGAGACCTTCACCGCGGTCCGCTTGAGGGCGGCGTGGACGTTGACGTAGTCGCCGGTGTCGCTGGTGGCCTCGATGAGGTTCATCGCGCCGGTGACCGGCAGTCCGGTGACGGCCCGCAGATGTTTGATGACGGCGCGACGATAGTCGGGCGGGGTGTTGACTCCGGTGCCGATCGCGGTCGCACCGAGGTTGACGTCGAGCAGCATCCGGGCCGCGGCGCCGAGGACGTGGAGTTCCTCGTCGAGCGTCACGGCGAAGCCGCCGAACTCTTGGCCCATCGACATGGGGACCGCGTCCTGCAGCTGCGTGCGCCCCATCTTGAGGACCTCGCGGAATTCCTCGGACTTGTCGTAGCAGGCCTCCCGCAGGGCGACGATCGCCGGTTCGAGCCGTTCCAGCGCGTGCCAAAGGGCGATGCGGAATCCGGTCGGGTAGGCGTCGTTGGTGGACTGTGAACGGTTGACGTCGTCGTTGGGGCTGACGATGTCGTAGGAGCCCCTGGGGTGGCCGAGGCGCTCGAGGGCGAGGTTGGCCACGACCTCGTTGGTGTTCATGTTCACCGAGGTGCCGGCGCCGCCCTGGAACTGGCAGGAGGGGAACTGGTCCATGCAGCGCCCGTCGACCAGGATCTCGTCGCAGGCCCCGACGATCGCCTTCGCCACCGTCTCGTCGAGGACACCCATCTCGAGGTTCGCGAGCGCGGCGGCCTTCTTCACCATGACCATGCCGCGCACGAAGTCGGGGATGTCGCTGATGGTGGTGGCGGTGATCGGGAAGTTCTCGACGGCCCGGACCGTGTGGATGCCGTAATAGGCCTCCGCCGGGACCTCCTTGGTACCGAGCAGGTCATGTTCCACACGGGTCTGGCTCATTCGTCCTCCGCCTCTCGGGTCGCCTGCGGCCCACCCTAACCGCGCCGCACCCGACCTCGCGGCGATCCACCGGCGGGAAGGCCGCCGCTCTGCCTAGTGTGGTGGCATGTCGCGCACGACGACCTCCCGTCGCTCCCGAGCGTTCAACTCCGCTCGGGACATCCTGCGGCAGCTGTACCCGTCGGACGGGGTGCTGGGGAGCATCGTCGACCGGCGCGAGATGCCGCTGCCGCGCGGGACGTGGACGATCTTCGGGGTGGCGTTCGTGGGGTTCGCGACCCCGGTGATCGGATTCGTCGAGCTGGCCGAGCGCATCCGCGGCGATGCGGGCCTGCCCTTCGACCGGCCCGTCATGCTGTGGCTGCAGAGTCGCCATTCGCCGCGCAACACGCGCATCGTCCGGGCCGTCACCGAACTCGGCGGAGTCACTGCGGTGCCGTTGTTCGCTCTGGCCACCTCGGCGTATCTGGTCTCCGTCCGGGGCAGTCGCCGGCCCGCCGCACTGTTGACGGTGTCCCTGGTGGGGTCGACGATCATCAATTCGGTGCTCAAGGCCCTGTACCGGCGGGGTCGGCCCACGTTCTTCACCCACATCGTGGAGGAGAAGAGCTACTCGTTCCCCAGCGGTCACGCCATGGCGAGCGCGGCGTTGGCCGGGTGCGCCTGCGTCCTGGCCTGGCCAACGGCGTGGCGTTACCCGGTGATCGTCGGGTCCGCGGGGTACGTCCCGGCCATCGGCGTCACCCGCATGTACCTGGGTGTGCACTTCCCGAGCGACATCCTGGCCGGCTGGTGCGTGAGCCTGGCGTGGGTGGGCGAGGTGGCGACCATCATGTGGTTGATGGACCGCCTCGACGACTCGCCGACGCCGATGATCACCCACCGGAGGTCGGCCCGCGAGGCCGTGACGCCCGGGGTGTCGGGATGACGACGACGAGGCGCGCCCGGATCGAGCTGGGCCACGGCGACATCACCCGGATGGCCGTCGACGCGGTGGTCAACGCGGCCAACAGTTCCCTGCTCGGGGGCGGCGGTGTGGACGGGGCGATCCACCGCGCGGGCGGGCCGACGATCCTGGCCGAGTGCCGGGAGCTGAGGGCGGGCCGCCTGCGCGACGGGCTGCCGACGGGACAGGCCGTCGCGACCGGTGCCGGAGAGCTCCCCGCCCGCTGGGTCATCCACACCGTGGGCCCGGTCTACCGACGGACCGGCGGCGCGGAAGCAACGGGCGGCACGGGCGGCACCGGCGGCGGAGCGCTGCTGGCCGGCTGCTATCGCAATTCTCTCGCCGTGGCCGATGAGCTCGGCGCCCGCACGGTGGCCTTCCCGCTCATCTCCGCCGGGGCCTACGGCTGGCCACGGGAGGACGCGATCCGCACCGCGCTCGGGACTCTCGCCGGCATCGACACCGAGGTGGAGTCCGCCACGCTGCTGCTGTTCGACGCAGCCACCCTGAGCTTGGCCGAGCAGTGCCTCGCCGAGATCCGGCCCCGCTGACCCGCCCCGCGCCCGGCCCGCCTCGCACTCCGGTCCGCCCCGCCCCGCGCCACCCCGCACCGCACCGCACGCACCACCCCACCCCGCACCGCACCGCACCGCACTCCGATCCGCCCCGGCCAGATCCGCTACTCTCCCTCCGGATCCGCTAGTCCAATCCGACCAGCGGATCCGGATTCGGCATAGCAGATTTTCGGGGGTGGCGGAGAGCGTGGTGGTCGAGAGCGGTGCGTCGGCCCGGGGCCCGGTCGCGTCGGATGGGCGGGCGCGTGGCGTGCTCCCGGCGACGGTTCTGACGGAGGTCTGCGCCCCGTGGGTGGTGCTCACCGTCGGGTCGGTGCACCTCGGCCGGGCGGTGGGGTCGACCGGGTGGGGGCTCGCGACCGCCGCCGGCCTGGGCATCGTTCCGCAGGCCGCGATCACCTGGCGGGTCCGACGCAAGGCGCTGTCCGACCACCACGTCACCCGGCGGGAGGACCGCCCCCTGGTGATCGTCGGCATCGCCGGGTCGGTGGCGACCCTGCTCGCGGCCCAACGGTGGGGCGACGCCCCGGACGAGTTGCAGCGGATGACGCGGGCCGCACTGGTGGCGCTGGGCGTGGCCGGGGCCGCGACGCTCCGGATCAAGGTCTCGTTCCACACCGCCGTGCTCGCCGGGGTCGCCACGGTCCTCGCCCGCGAACTCTCACCCCGCTACTGGCGACTGCTGGCCCTCGTACCGACGGTGGCGTGGGCGCGCGTGCGGATCAGCCACCACACCCCGACCGAGACCGCGCTCGGGGCGATGATCGGCGTGACCTGCGGCTCCCTGGGCGGCGGCCGGACACCGGTGGTCGGGTAGCCGCCGCCCCGGGGGCGGAGTCGAGTCAGATGCGGTCGACCAGCAGCTTGGCGAACGCGGCCGGGTCGGAAAGCGTGCCGCCCTCCGCGAGGACGGCCGCACCCGACAGCAGCCGGGCGGTATCGGCCAGGCCCGGCGCCGACGGATCCGATGCGTACTGCTCGCGCAGCCGCTCGACCAGAGGGTGCGTGGGGTTGAGCTCGAGGATCCGCTTGCTCGTGGGCAACTCCATGCCCGAAGCGCGATACATGGCCTCGAGCTGCGGAGTCATGTCGAACTCGTCGCCCACCATGCACGCGGCCGATTCGGTGAGCCGGTGCGACAGGCGCACCTGCTTGACCTCGTCCGACAGCTCCTCGCCCAGCCAGGTGAGCAGGTCGGCGAACTCGGCCGCGTCGGGCTCGTCCTTGTTCTCCTCGCCCTCCGAGCCGATGCCGGACAGGTCCACGTCGCCCTTGGCCACCGACCGAAGGCGCTTGCCGTCGACCTCGCCGACCGCGTCCACCCACACCTCGTCGACCGGGTCGGTGAGGATGAGGACCTCGACGCCGCGGGCACGGAACGCCTCCAGGTGCGGGGAGTTCTCCACCGCCGCGCGGGACGTTCCGGTGAGGTAGTAGATCTCCTCCTGCCCGTCGGCCATCCGGGAGACGTACTCGGCGATGGTGGTGCCCACCTCGCCGTCGTCACGCTCGTCGTCGCGCGGGGTCTCGTCCGATCCGGACCCGGCGTCCCCGGCGCCCGCCTGGGCGGGACGCGTGGAGGCGAACGTGCTCACGGCCAGCAACTGCTCCCGGGCGTCGACGTCCGCGATCAGGCCCTCCTTGAGGACGGCACCGAAGTTGGCCCAGAAGCTGCGGAACTCCTCCGGCCGGTCGGTCTTGATCTGTTCGATCGTCTGCAGCACCCGCTTGACCAGGCGCTTGCGGATCGCCCGGATCTGGCGGTCCTGCTGGAGGATCTCGCGGGAGACGTTGAGCGACAGGTCCTGGGCGTCGACGATGCCCTTGACGAAGCGCAGGAACGGCGGGACCAGCTCCTCACAGTCGTCCATGATGAAGACACGACGGACGTAGAGCTGCACCCCGCGTTTGGTGTCCGGGGAGAACAGGTCGAACGGCACCTGCGTGGGAAGGAACAGCAGCGCCTGGTACTCGAACGTGCCCTCCGCCTTGAGCGTGATCGTCTCCAGCGGCTCGTCCCACGCGTGCGAGACGTGACGGTAGAACTCGGCGTACTCCTCGTCGGTGACCTCCGAGCGGGGCCGCGTCCACAGCGCCTTCTGGGAGTTCAGCGTCTCCGTCTCGGTGACCGTGCCGGGAGCCTCGGGCGCGGCGTCCTCGGCGGCATCGTCTGCGCCGTCTCCGTCCGCACCGGCCCCGTCCGTCGACTCCGGCGCCGGGCGCTCGACGTCCATGCGGATCGGCCAGGCGATGAAGTCCGAGTAGGTGCGCACCACCCGGCGCAGCGTGTGCTCCTCGGCGTAGTCCGGAAGCGCCGCGTCCCCACCGGCCGGCTTGAGCTGCAGGATCACCGAGGTGCCCTGGGGAGCGTCCGGGGCGTCCTCGATCGTGTACGTGTCCTCGCCGCTCGACGTCCAACGCGTCCCCACACTCTCGCCCGCCTTGCGGGTGACCAACGTGACGGTGTCGGCGACCATGAACGTCGAATAGAAGCCGATGCCGAACTGACCGATGAGGTCCGCGGTGGCCTGCTCCGAGACCTCACCGGACTCCTGCGCCGCCCGGGCCGCGGAGAGTGCCTCCCGCATCTGCCCGGTGCCCGACCTGGCGAGCGTGCCGATGAGGTCCACCACCTCGTCGCGGGACATGCCGATGCCGTTGTCGCGGATCGTCAGCGTCCGGGCGGCGGCATCCGGGATCAGCTCGATGTGCAGATCCGAGGTGTCCGCGCCGAGCGAGGAATCCTGCAGCGCGGCCAACCGGAGCTTGTCCAGCGCGTCCGAGGAGTTGGAGATGACCTCGCGCAGGAAGGTGTCCGGATTCGAATAGATCGAGTGGATCATCAGATCCAACAGCTGCCGGGTCTCGGCCTGGAACTCCCGGGTCTCTGCTGCACCGGAGGTCTGCGGGCTCATGGCGGGTATCGGTCCTTTCTCGTCACGGCTGAAGGGCTGGCGCGATCTGTTCACACCGTCCCAGTCAACCTAGTGTGAAGCACAGACATTCCTGGAGGTGAGGTGCCCGTGACCCCGACCCCGTTGAGCCCGGAGGACCTCGCGGTTCTCGACGGGGCCACCACCCTGTTCGGCCGCGCGCTCGCCGGCGGTCTCGACGGAGACTGCGACGCCTGCCCGGGATGGACCCGCCGCGACTGCGCCAACCACGTCCTGGGCGGTGGGCTGCGATACGCCGCCTACTTCTCACGGCTGCCGGAGTCGGAGATCGAGTGGACCCGCACCGCCGACCACGCCGGCGAGAAACCGGTCCCCGCCCTGCACCGCACGTCCGCCGGTCTGCGAAGGGAACTCGCGCGGGCCCGGGACGCGGACGCGACCGTCCCGCACCGCCTGGCCGACATCCCGGTCCGCGACCTGCTCGCGCTACGGGTCTTCGAACTGCTGGTCCACGCCCACGACCTCGACCCCCGGACCTGGGAGTCGACGGAGGCGGAGGACCTCGCCGCCTGGACCCTCGACCACGCCAGGAGCGTGGTGGAGTTGATGCGGTCGTTCGACGTGCTCGCCGAGGCGAGCCCCGTGACGCTCGGGGCGGATTCTCGGGCCCGACTGCTCGCGCTGTCCGGACGGCGCCCCTCCCCGGCCGGGCCGGGCGGCAACGGCGACAGCGACAGCGACAGCGACAGCGACAGCGACAGCGACCAGATTTAACGTGTCCGGCGCCGCAGACGGGTCTAGCGTTGCGAATACCGGGTAGCACCGGCACGCGGTCGCCCACGACGAGAGGCTCCGACATGGCCATGACCTGCGTCCCCTACATCTCCTTCCCCGCCAATGCGGCGGAGGCGTTCCCCTACTACCAGGAACTCTTCGGCGGGAAGCTCGAGGTGATGACCTACGACCAGTTCCCCTCCACCGAGGACTTCCCGTTCGACCCACCGCACGGTTCGGTCGCCCACGCGACCCTCGAGGCCCCCGGGATCAGCCTGACCGGCGGTGACGCCATGGGCGAGAGCCTCCCGCAGCCGCGCAGCGACGTCTACTCGTTCCTGCTGGGATTCGACACCGAGGACGAGGCCCGTGCGTTCCTGGACAAGGTCACCGGCAGCGGGGGCGAGATGGCGATGCCGTTCGAGGTCGCCCCGTGGGGTGACCGGTACGGGCAAGTCCACGATCGGTTCGGCATCCGCTGGGACGTCGTCGTGCCGGGTACCGGCGACTGATTACGCACTGACCCGGCCAAGCCACCCTTATCCAGCGCCCGTGCTTGTTACCGTTCTGGCATGAAAATCTCTGGAGCAAGTGCCATCGTCACGGGCGGTGCGTCGGGAATCGGCGCCGCCGTCGTCCGTCAGCTCGCCGCCAAGGGCGCCAAGGTCGTCGTCGCCGATCTCAATGCCGAGAAGGGTGAGGCCCTGGCGAACGAGGTCGGGGGCGTGTTCGTCTCCGTCGACGTCACCAAGACCGACCAGAACGAGAAGGCCGTCGCCGCCGCTCTCGAGCTCGGTCCGCTGCGCTACCTCGTCAACTCGGCCGGCATCGGCTGGGCTCAGCGCACCATCGGCCGCGACGGCGAGTACTCGTCGGCCTTTGACATCGACTCGTTCCGCAAGGTCATCGACATCAACCTCATCGGCTCGTTCGACATGCTGCGGCTGGCCGCCACCAAGATGAGCACGCAGGAGGCCGACGAGGACGGCCAGAAGGGCGCCATCGTCAACATGGCCTCCGTCGCCGCGTTCGACGGCCAGATCGGCCAGGCCGCCTACTCCGCCTCGAAGGGTGGCATCGTCGGCCTGACCCTGCCCGTCGCGCGCGACCTATCGGCCGCCGGCATCCGCCTCAACACCGTGGCACCCGGCCTCATCGACACCCCGATCTACGGCGAGGGCCCGGACTCGGAGGCGTTCAAGGCCAACCTCGGCTCGAATGTCCTGTTCCCGAAGCGTCTCGGCTCGGGCGATGAGCTGGCGTCCATGGTCATGGAGCTGCTCACCAACCCGTACATGAACGCGGAGACCATCCGCGTCGACGGTGGCATCCGGATGCCACCGAAGTAGCACGCCCCCAGAATCGACCACGCCCCCGGGCATCGAAAAGGACGTTCCGCGCACTCCCCTTTCGGGCGATGTGCGCGGAACGTCCTTTTCGACGGTGCGGTTCTCGACGGTGCGGGCTTTCGACGGTGCGGGTGCGGGTCAGGCCTTCGCGCGGCGCTTCTTCATCCGGCCCTCGAGGTACACGGCGAACTTGGTGAGTGTGTAGTTGACGAGGATGAACAGGATGCCCGCCACGATGTAGGCGGGGACGGTGTTCGCGTACGCCGAGCCCAGGGTCTTGGACCAGTTGAGCAGCTCCAGGTAGGTGATGCCGTAGCCCAGTGCGGAGTCCTTGAGGACGACGACGAGTTGGCCGACGAGGGCCGGGAGCATCGCCGTGAGTGCCTGGGGGAGCTGGATTGAGCGCAGCACCTGCCCCGGGGTGAGGCCCACGGCCAGTCCCGCCTCGGACTGCCCCGCGGGCAGCCCGTGGACACCCGAGCGGACGAGCTCGGCGATGACCGCGCCGTTGTAGAGGGTGAGCGCGGTGACGACGGCGGCGAGCGGCGCGTGCTGGTTGGGCACGATGTTGGAGGTGGCGAAGTACCCGAAGTAGGCGAAGACCATCATCAGCAGCACGGGCACCGAGCGGAAGAACTCGACGATCACGCTGCAGAACCAGCGCAACGGTGCGAACGGCGAGAGCCGCCCCATGCCGAAGAGCAGCCCGAAGACCACGGCGAGCACGATGGAGATCGCCGCCGCCGTGAACGTCCCCTTGAGGCCCGGGATGAGATAGGACGTCCACACCTCGGGGTCGGTGACGAACGGCTCCCACATGAAGGCTTTGAGCTGGCCGGCCTTCTCGAACTGGAGATAGATGACGTAGGCGATGGCGACCACGAGGACCACGCCGACAGCGGTGAGGATCCTGTGCCGCAGCCGGGCCTTGGGGCCGGGTACGTCGAAAAGTACCGCCTGTGTGCTCATCGCTTCACCGACAGCTTCCGGGAGAGGGAGGTGGTCCACAGTCCGATCGGGAGGGTGAGGACCACGAAGACCATGGCGAAGAAGAAGAACGTCAGCAGGCTCGCGCCCTCGTTCTCCGTGATGACCTGGAGCAGGCCGGCGGAGTCCCCGACACCGATGACCGCCGCGACGGTGGAGTTCTTGATCAGCGCGATGACCACCGACCCCAGCGGGGCGATGGACCCGCGGAACGCCTGCGGGAGGATGACCTCTCGCATGGACTGGCCGAAGGCCAGACCGATCGAGCGGGCGGCCTCCGCCTGCCCCACCGGGACGGTGTTCACGCCGGAGCGCAGGGCCTCGCAGACATACGCGGCGTGGTAGACGGCCAACATGATCGCGGCCCACCAGAAGGCGTTGCGGGCGAAGTCGTCCGAGACCGACAACTGGAGGATGAAGGACAACCCCAGGATGCTGAAGACCATCAGCAACGTCAGCGGGAGGTTCCGGAACGTGTTGACGTACGAGGTACCGAGGCCGCGCAGGACCGCCACCGGGGACACGCGCAGGACGGCGATGATCGTCCCCAGGACCATGGCCCCGATGGTGCCCAGGACCGACAGCTGGATCGTCACCCAGACCGCCCCGAGGACGTCGTAGTCGGCGAAGATGTCGCCCATGGTCCACCTTCCGTGGTGAGGTGCCCGCCCTCCTCCCCGCGCCGGTGGGTCGGCGCGGGGAGGGAGGCGGTGGTCGGCCGGATCGGGTGCCGATCCGGCCGGGTCGGATCAGATCAGGCGCAGGCCTCCGGCTCGGGCGGGTTGCCCTCGCCCGGGGTGAAGCCGGCGGCGCCGAGGTTCTCCTCGACGGCCGTGTCCCAGCTGCCGTCGGAGATCATCTCGCGGATGGCCTCGTTGATCTGCTCGCACATCTCCGTGTCGCCCTTGGCGATGCCGACGCCGTACCGCTCCTCGGAGAACGGCTCGCCGACCACCTTGAGCTGGCCCTGGTACTGGTCCTGGGAGGCGTACCCCGCGAGGATCGTGTCGTCCGTGGTCAGCGCGTCGACCGCATTGGACACCAGCGCCGAGACACACTCCGAGTACGTGCCGAACTCCTGCAGGTTCACACCCGGCACCTGCTCCTTGACCGTCTGGGCCGAGGTCGACCCGGTGACGGAGCACAGGCGCTTGCCGTCGAGGGAGTCGGGACCGGTGATCGAGTCGTCGTCGGAGCGGACCAGGAGGTCCTGCCCGGCGATGAAGTACGGGCCGGCGAAGCCGACCTTCTCCTTGCGGGAGTCGGTGATGGAGTAGGTGGCGACGATCATGTCGACCTGACCGGTCTCCAGCAGCGTCTCGCGCTGGGCGCTGGGTGCCTGCACCCACTCGATCTCGTCCTCCGGGGTCCCGAGCTTGTCGGCGATGTAGCGCGCCACGTCGACGTCGAGCCCGGTGTAGTCGTTGCCCTCCTTCAGCCCGAGTCCCGGCTGGTCGAACTTGATGCCGACCTTGAGCTGGTTCTCGCCACCACCGTCGTCGCTACCGCACGCGCTCACGCCGAGTGCCAGGGCGACGGCCGCCGTGGCCGCTCCGATCCGTCGGATGTTCATGGGTTCTCCTCGTGGGATGGGTGGATGGGTCTCGTTCGGGTCCGCGGACGGGCCCGACTAGTTGGTGAGGATCTTGGACAGGAAGTCCTTGGCCCGGGAGCTCTGCGGATTGGTGAAGAACTCCTCCGGGGTTGCCTGTTCGACCAACTCTCCGTCCGCCATGAAGATCACGCGGTCGGCCGCCTTGCGGGCGAACCCCATCTCGTGGGTCACCACGACCATGGTCATACCGGTCTTGGCCAGCCCCGTCATCACGTCGAGGACCTCGTTGATCATCTCCGGGTCCAGGGCGGACGTCGGCTCGTCGAAGAGCATGACCTTGGGGTCCATCGCCAGCGACCGGGCGATCGCCACCCGCTGCTGCTGACCGCCGGACAGCTGCGCCGGGTACTTGGACGACTGCTCGTGGACACCGACCCGTTCGAGCAGTTCCATCGCGCGCTTCTCGGCCTCCGACTTGGACTGTTTGCGGACCTTGATGGGACCCAGCGTCACGTTCTCGAGGATCGTCTTGTGCGCGAACAGGTTGAACGACTGGAACACCATCCCGACGTCGGCCCGCAGTCTCGCCAGCGCCTTGCCCTCCTCGGGCAGCGGCTTGCCGTCGATGGTGATGGAGCCGCTCTCGAAGGTCTCGAGCCGGTTGATCGTGCGGCACAACGTCGACTTCCCGGACCCCGACGGGCCGATCACCACGACGACCTCCCCCTGCTCGATGGACAGGTTGATGTCCTTGAGCGCGTGGAAGTCACCGAAGTGCTTATTGACGCCTGAGATCTCGACGAGAGCCATGGTGGGATCATAAGCGTCCGATGAACGCTTGCCGGTCAACTCGGCAGTAGTTGTCCGCAGTTCGGGTTTCCCGGAACGGTCGACATGACGCTGACCGCTACGTACCGTTCTTACATGGCGATATCTGATGTAAGGGAATACGCCCATCTCTCCGCCGAGGACGTCGATGCCATCGGTGAGGAACTGGACGCGATCCGCCAGGAGGTCGTCGACTCCCTCGGGGACGACGACCGCCGCTACGTGCAGAACACCATCCGCCTGCAGCGCGGACTGGTGACCGGCGGCCGGGTCGTCCTCCTCTTCTCCGGGTACCGACCCGCGTGGCTGGTGGGCACCGGACTACTGGCGGCCGGGAAGATCATCGAGAACATGGAGCTCGGGCACAACGTGATGCACGGGCAGTGGGACTGGATGAACGACCCGGTCATCCACTCCAGCTCCTGGGAGTGGGACATCGTCGGCACGTCCGAGCACTGGAAGGCCACCCACAACTACCACCACCACAAGTACACCAATATCGTCGGCATGGACGACGACGTCGGGTACGGCGTGGTGCGGGTGACCCGCGACCAACCGTGGCACCCGGCGAACTCGCTCAACCTGGTGTGGAACACGATCCTCGCCCTCGCCTTCCAGTGGGGCGTCGGCGTCCAGCACCTGGAGATCGCGCCGGCGACGATCAACTCCTCCGGGCGGGCCGAGCGCAAGAAGCGGATCGGCCAGTTCCTCCGCAAGGCCCGGCGCCAGGTGGGCAAGGACTACGTGTGGTTCCCGCTGCTGTCGGGGCCCAACTGGAAGTCCACCATGAGCGCCAACATGACCGCGAACATCATCCGCAACCTGTGGTCCAACGCCGTGATCTTCTGTGGCCACTTCCCGGACGGCGCCGACAAGTTCACGCTCGACGATCTCGAGTCCGAGACGCAGGCGCAGTGGTACCTGCGCCAGATGCTCGGCTCCGCGAACTTCACCGGCAGCAAGCTCACGCACTTCATGTCCGGCAACCTGTCGTTCCAGATCGAGCACCACCTCTTCCCGACGCTCCCGTCGAACCGGTACGCGGAGCTCTCGGAGAAGGTCCAGGACGTCTGCCGGCGGTGGGACCTGCCGTACACCACCGGGCCGCTGTACAAGCAGTACTGGCAGTCCTGGCGCACCATCGCCAAGCTCTCGCTCCCGAACCGGTTCCTCAAGGCCACGCCGGACGACGCGCCGGAGACCCGCTCGGAGAAGATGTTCGCCGGCGAGCCGACGACCTACGACGACGCCGTGGGGCCGCGCTCCGGCCTGGTCACCGCGCTCAAGCACCACACCGACCCCGACCAGCTCCGCCGTCTGACCCGGACGGTCTGAGCGTGGCAGGCCCGGGACCCGGCGACCGGACCCCGAGCGTCGACGGGACGCATCGCCGACCCGACGGCGCGACCGACGCCGAGATCGAGGCGGCCGGGACCGTCGGCGAGGCGATGGAGTACATCGAGCGCGCCCGCGGACACCTGTACGACCTGCACCAGCTGATCGGCCGGGCGGACATCCTCTTCCAGGAGGCCGCCGACCAGCTGGACGATGCCGGCCGGTCCGAGCTCGCCGCGCGCATCCGTGAGGAGATGGTGGGGGTCAACGTCCTGCACGGGCGCTGGACGTTCCAGATCGTCGAGGAGTTCGACGACGGGTTCTGGAGCACGGCCCGCGCCCTGGACAGTGCGGTGCGCGACGAGCTCACCGGAGGAAGACGGCATGTCCACGAGGCGGAGATGAAGGAGGCCAACCGGACCGGCGGCCGCCGGGGGCACGAGGCCACCCCGCAGGATCGCAACTAGGATCCGGACCGCCGGACCGTCAGCCGAGGACCCACCAGCCGAGCGATCAGCCCGTTCTGTGGCGGCCGGAGATCCTGTGCCTCTCGGCCTCGGTGAGTCCGCCCCACACTCCGTAGAGTTCACCGGAATTGAGGGCGAACTGCCGACAGGTATCGAAGACCGGGCACGTGGCGCAGACCGACTTGGCCTGCTCCTCCTTCTTGCGCCGCTCCCCCTTCGACTCCTCCTCCAGGCTGTAGAACAGGTCTTCGTGCCCGATGCACGCGGCGTTGTCACGCCAGGACCAGAAGTCCGAGGTGGGTTCGAGGTTCCTGTATCTCGGCATTCATCCTCCGTCCCTGCGCCTCGCGAAGTGCCCTGCCTCGAGCCCTGAAAGTTCGTCGTTCGCAGTCGATGACGCAATACTGTCAGGGTTCCGGGGACGTCGCGCCGCACTTTCGGGGTCGTGAGATGAAGTATCGCCCCCGGGGACGGCATGTGTGCAGCAGTTACCAGCCTTCGTGACGACATCGTGAGAAAAGGCCTATTCGCGCATCGGGAGGCGCACGTTACCCGAATCGGGCCTACCTCGTCGTCGTCGCCGTCGCCCGGATGACCTCCGCGGCGCGGTGTGCCGCCCCGTCCACCCCCCACCACGACCGGATCCCGGAGGCCTCGCCGTCGAGGGCGCGGTCCACCTGCGCGCGCACCTCGCGCGCGACAGCCGTCGGACCGTCGCCGTAGCGCAGGACCGACGCGCCGGGGATCGAGGCCAATGCCTCGGCGGTGGCGTCGTGTTCGCCGTACTCGTGCTTACCGGGGACGACGACCAGCGGCACATCGGCGCAGGCCGCGTCGGCGACGGACGCCTGTCCCGCGCCGGTGACCACGACGTCCGCGGAGCTCAGCGCCGGCCAGGGATCCTTGTGCCACTCGCCGTCGGGCCCGCCCAACTCCAGCCAGTCCGTCACGCCCAGCTCCGCCGCGGTGGTCCGTACGGCGCGCCAGAAGCGGTGGTCACCGCCGGTACCGGAGGCGTTGAGGTGGACGACACGGGGACGACGACGAGCCCGCGGCTCGCGTCCGCGTCGCTCGAACCGGGAGACGCCGCCGATCTCGCTCACCCGTTTCTCCGCCCGCGCCACGGCCTCCCGGTGCACGCCCGGCGGCCAGGCGGCGATGAGCCTCTCGGCCGCCCGGCACCGCAGCAGATGCGGTTCGTCGTCGCGCACGCCCGGGGGAAGGGTGCTCACCATGGGTGTACCGGTCATGCGGGCGGCCAGCGACATCGCCGGGGAGCCGTCGACCCACAGCGCGCGGGGGCGTTCACGGTCCATCCACGCCACGGCGGCACGACGGGCGGCGAGGGTGATCTCGTCCCGCGCCGGCGGTCCGGCCGCGTGCGCGGCGGCGGGCCCGGTCCGTGCGTCCGGCTCTGTCGGCAGGTGGACCACGCGGGTCCCGGGGGGACGCTGGGTGTCGTCGAAGGGGCCGGTGACGAGCATCGTGACCTCGTCGCCCCGGTCGCGGAGCGCGGCGACGACCGGCAGCACCCGGTGCAGGTGCCCCCGTCCACGGTTGTGGACGTACACGCCGATCATCGCCCGGTCGTCCCTAGGCCGACCCCCGGGCGGCGCCGACGATGGCCTCGCAGAAGGCCGGGAGGTCGTCGGGCCGGCGGCTCGTGAAGACCCCGTCGTCGCTGACGAGTTCGGAGTCGACCCACTCCGCGCCGGCGTTGACCAGGTCGGTCCGCAGGCTCGGGAAGGAGGTGACCTTCCGGCCGCGCACCACGTCCGCCTCGATGAGGACCCACGGCGCATGGCAGATGGCGAACACGGGCTTGCCGGCCTCGACCATCTCGCGCACGAGGGTCACCGCGTGCTGGTCCCCGCGCAGGGCGTCCGGGTTCGCGACGCCGCCGGGCAGGACGAGCACGTCCACGTCGGCCGCGGAGATGTCCGCACTCGTGCGGTCCACGGGCCGGGTGCCGGCCGGGCTGAGGTGATCGACCAGCCCGACCTCGCCGTCCTCCGTGCTGACGAGGACCGGCCGGAAGCCGGCGTCGGAGACGGCGTCCCACGGTTCGGTGAGCTCGACGCGCTCGATCCCCTCGGAGGCCACGAGGAAGGCGACGGTACGGGTGTCAGTGAGTGCATCCTGTGTCTCGGTCATGATCCCGATCGTGAGGTCCTGCCCGCCGCGCCGCAACCGGTCCGGCGACGGTAGACCCGGGTGCTCCGGTCCGGCACGATACCCCCATGGGCAGACGAGATCGGATGGACCGCAGAGGGCGTCGCGACAATAGGCGCGGTGGGTGCGGGTGCGGGTGCTCGCTGGTCCTGCTGCTCCTGCTTCTGGCGGGTCTGGTGGTGGCCGCGGAGTTCGGCGCGCGCTGGTACCTGTCGGACCGGGCCGAGCGCGAGGCGTCGGCGGAGCTCGGGGCGCCGGTGTCCGTGGAGTTCGGGACCAGCCCCGTGTTGTGGGACCTGGCCACGCAGCAGGCCGTGGGCACGGTCCGCCTGACCTCCCCCGGTGACGCCACCGTGCCGCGGATCGACGTGACCGGCTACTCGGTCTCGCAGGTCGACGGCGGTATCCGCGCCGAGTCCGCGGACGGCACCGCCACACTCAGCGCCGACCAGCTCGCGGCGGCCGCCGCGGAGGGCAACCCAGCGGAGGGCTCGCCGATCGCGGGCATGACGGAGGTGCGCTCGGTGCGCCCCGACGCACCGGCCGGCCTGCTGCGCGCCGACATCGGCGGCATCGCGGAGATCGGGGTGCAGCCCGGGGTGAACGACGGGCAGCTCACGCTCACGCCGCAGCAGACCTCGCTGCTGGGGTTCCCGCTGCCGGACGGGCTGTTCTCCGGCATCACCGGCACCGTCGACACGACCATGGCCTCACTGCCCGAGGGAGTGGTGATCGAGGACGCGCGCGTGGTCGACGACGGCCTCGAGGTGATGCTCGGCGGGCGTGACGTGGTGCTGCGCTAGGGGTGGTCAGTCGGGCGCCGGCGCGCACAGTCTCGTGGGCTCGGTGCGACCGCGCACGACCTCGGATCCGACCTCCTGCCAGCGGCCACGCTCGGACTCCGCGGCGGCGTCGGCCGCCACGCCGGAGGCCAGCACCAGGCCGGGCTGCTCCTTCGCCAGCTCGCACAGCCGCGAGGCCTCGTTCACGGCGTCGCCGATGACGGTGTACTCGAAGCGGTCATCCGAGCCCACGTACCCGGCCACGACGTCCCCGTAGGACGCCCCGATGCCCGCGCGGCAGTCCGGCACCCGCGCGGGCAGGCGCTCGGCCAGCACCCGCGCGCAGGCCAGGGTCGCGGTCGCCGGGTCCGCCATCGACCGGGGCGCACCGAACACGACGAGCGCGGCATCGCCGAGGAAGCTGTCGACGATGCCGTCGTATTCCTCCACGGTCTCCACCACCACGGAGAAGAACCGGTTGAGCACGTCCACCACCTCGCCGGCCTCGGACCGCACGGCCATCTCGGTGGAGCCGATGAGGTCGACGAACACCACGCCGACGCGGGAGTCGCGCCCGCCCAGCTCGGGATCGTCGAGCTCCGCGGCCTCCGCGACGTCGCGACCGACGTGACGGCCGAACAGGTCGCGCAGCCGTTCGCGTTCCTGCAGCCCGGCGGCCATCCGGTTGAAGCCACGCTGCAGTTCGCCGAGCTCGGTGGCGTCGTAGACCACCACCCGCCGTGACAGGGTGCCGTCGCTGATGTCCTGCATCGCCCACCGGACGCTGCGCAGTGGGGCGATCATCGAGCCCGTCGCCAGGGAGATGAGGAGGAAACCGGCCAGGAGGGACGTGGCGCCCAGGACGATGACGACGACGGCGAGGCGTTCCAGTGACAGGGCTCGGCCCGCGAGGGTGTAAATCGCGACGATGATCAGGCCCGTGATGGGCACCCCGCTACCCAGGGCCCACGCCACCCGGAGCCGCGTCATGGCGCCGAGGAGCCGGGTCCGCGGCGCGCGGCCCGTGGACAGTGCGACCGCCGCCACGGGCCGCAGGCCGAAGTCGGCGAGCAGGAACGCGGCACCGCACACGACCATCCCGGCGAAGACGATCGTGAACCCGACCACCGGGATCGAGGACGGGTCGACCACGCCGTACGCGGGGGTGACCACGGCCGCGCCGAGCAGCCACAGGAACGCCTGGATGACGGTGACGCGGCCGGGCAGACGCAGCGTCGCGACCCGCTCACGATCGGTGGGGTCCCGCCCGTCGAGGAACCACCGGACCCGACGGTAGACGGCACCGGTCACCCAGATCGTGCCCACGATGACCGCCATCGTCACGTAGACGGGCACCACGATCACCGAGGGGACGAGGAACTCCCGCGACAGCACCGCCGGGCCCGGCAGCACGAAGAAGACCAGCACCACGGCCACCGCGACGCCCACCAGGTTGGAGGCGAGCAGGGTCAGGAGCAGCAGGATCCGGACGCGCCACGCGCGCAGGCGGCCGGACTCCTCCTCCCGGCCGAGAAGCACAGACCCCAGTTCCGGTCGACGCAGCAGGGACAGGTCTATTCGCACGCCTCGTATCGTGCCACCACGGGGAGGCGATCGTGATGCCCTCGTCACACCCGGGCCGCGGGGCTGGGGTGTGGGGCCCGCTACGCGTAGGGTGGTCCTCGGACGGCCCGCACCACTCTTGCCTCGGGCCGTGCGGTTGTCGACCTCCCCGTGGTCGCGCACCGGGCGCATCGCTCATCGAAGTGGATGCGACTCCCCGCGAGCGCGCCGGGCAAGACGCCATTCTCTATGTACGGAGCCTTCTCCCTTGTCACGTTCTTTCGCCGATCTCGGCGTTCCTTCCCCCCTGCTCGACGTTCTCGGCAGCGCGGGGATCACCACCCCCACCCCCATCCAGTCGGCCACGCTGCCGGACGCACTGACCGGCCGTGACGTGCTGGGCCGGGGCCGCACCGGCTCCGGCAAGACCTACGCGTTCTGCATCCCGCTGGTCGCCCGCCTCGCCGCGTCCGGCGGCCGCCGCGCCCGCAACTCCCCGCGTGGGCTGATCCTGGCGCCGACCCGTGAGCTCGCCCGGCAGATCAACGAGACCCTCGAGCCGCTGGCGACCTCCATGGGCCTGAAGACCACCGTCATCTTCGGCGGCGTCTCCCAGGGCCGTCAGGTCGAGGCGCTCAATCGTGGCGTCGACATCGTCGTGGCCTGCCCGGGTCGACTCGAGGATCTCATGGGACAGAAGCACTGCCGCATGGACTCGATCGAGATCAGCGTGCTGGACGAGGCCGACCACATGGCCGACCTGGGCTTCCTGCCCGGCGTCACCCGCATCCTCGCGGCGACCCCGTCCGGTGCGCAGCGACTGCTGTTCTCCGCGACCCTGGACTCCGGCGTCCAGAAGCTGGTCACCAAGTTCCTCACCGATCCCGTGGACCACTCGGTCGACGACGGCACCGCCACCTCCGGCCCGACCGCCCACCACGTGGTGCGCGTCGACGCCGACGACCGCGTCCGCGCCCTCGCCGACCTGGCCGTGGCGCACCCGCGGACCGTGATGTTCACCCGCACCAAGCACGGTGCCAAGCGTCTGGCCAAGCAGCTCACCGGCCGCGGCGTCGTGAGCGTGGACCTGCACGGGAACCTGTCGCAGAACGCCCGCGTGCGTAACCTCGACGCGTTCTCCTCCGGGCAGGCGACCGTGCTCGTGGCCACCGACATCGCCGCCCGCGGCATCCACGTCGACGACGTCGGGCTGGTCGTCCACGCCGACCCGCCGGCCGAGCACAAGGCCTACGTCCACCGCTCGGGCCGCACCGCCCGCGCCGGCGCCATCGGCACCGTCGTCACCGTCGCCACCTCCGACCAGGTGCGCGAGGTGCGGTCGCTGCTGCGCGCGGCCGGGGTCACCGCCGGCGAGATCGAGCTGCCCATCGGGGCCGATGCCGCCGTCGCGTTGGCCGACGCCCCCGAGCCGCCCGCGCACGTGCCGTCCGACGACGGTGCCGAGGGCCAGTCCGTCCGCGGGCAGGCCCGTCGCAGCCGTGGCCAGGGCCGTCAGAACCAGAACCAGCAGCGTCAGGGCCGCGGTGGCGGTCAGGGCCGTGACGGCGAGCAGAGCCGCAGCGGCGGGCAGGGTCGCAGCGGCGGGCAGGGTCGCGACGGCGGCCAGAGCCGGGACGGCGCCGGCCGTGGTGGTTCAGAACGCGGTGGTTCAGAACGCGGTGGCCGTGATCAGCAGGGCTCCGGCACCGGCGGCGCTCGTCGTCGTCCCCAGACCGCCGACGCCCACGGTGCGCCCCGCCAGGGCTCCGCACGTCAGGGCTCCGGCGCACGGGGCTCGGGCGGGCAGCGCTCGGCCGGCCAGGGTTCCGCGACCCAGGGCTCCGGCGCACGCCAGTCGGTGGGCCAGGCGGCCGGGCGGCCCCGCAGCGACCAGCGTCGCCGCTCCACCCGCACCGCCGGCTGACCTGAGGGGAGCCACCCCTCCCCTCCCCACCCGAAAATCCGCTACTCGAAATCCGGATCGGCTACTCCAATCGGACTAGCCGATCCGGATTTCGAGTAGCGGATTTGGCGTTGGGGCGCCGGTCAGCCGAAGACTGTGATGGTCTGCCGGCTGATCGCCACCAGCTCGCCGTCCGGCCGCCACAGCATCGCGTGGGTGTGCGCGTAGCCGTCGCGGGCGGTATCGGTGGCGGCGGCGTATCCGAGCATAGAGTCGGCCGGGAACGCCTCCGGGCCCACCTCCGCGATCAGCTCCAGCGTCCACGTCAGGCTGCTGCCGGGCGCGAACCCGTCGAGCATCTGGATGGGAGCCGGCGGCCACGCGTCGGCCAACACCACCAGGTGCTCCTCCTCGAACCGCTCCGGAGTCTCGCGCAGCGACGCCCACCCGGACAGGTCGGCCGTCTCGGAACCGGAGAACGGCAACTGGCCGCCGACCTGCCGCAGCTCGACGAACCGGTAGAACTCCGGCGTCAGCTTCTCGATGTAGGGGAACGCCTCGATCGCCGTCGGATCGCCCAGCGCCGGCATCGGATGGGCGGGCGCGACCGAGATCGACGACTGCCGGTGCTTGCCGAACGCGGCCAGCGCGGTCGCGACGATCGCGCCCTCCTGCCGAACGGTCGCCTGGCACTGGACGACGTTGGAGCCCACGCGCAGGATCTCGGCGTCGACCTCGACGGGGCCGGTCGTCGCGGGGCCGATGAACGACACGGTGATCGACCGCAGTGGGTGGACGACGGGGGCCGAGCCGTCTCCGGTGTCCCGATTGCGCAGGCACCCCTTCATGGCGGCCAGCAGCAGTGCGCCGGTCAGGCCCCCGAAGATCGCCCTGCCCTGCGTCCAACCCTGCTCGACCTCGACGGTCCCGCCGCGCGCGGCGGCCTCCAACATGCTCGTCAGCGACATGCGGTCATTCTGTCACCGGGGGTCAGCGGCTCTGGTGGGCGCGTCCCTTCCGGACCCCGGCCAGCGCGGTGGCCAGACCGGGCATGCGCGGCCCGAGGGCGAACATCTTCTCGCTGCGGGTCTCCGGGGCGTTGTCGGCGGTGCGGCGGAGAAAACGGTCCGGCAGTGACAACCGCGCGATGGTTCGCCACGACTGCAGGTACTGCTTCCACAGCGGCCCGCTGACGTACGGCAGGTCGTATCGCTCGCACAGTTCGCGTACCTTGAGCGAGATCTCCGAGTACCGGTTGGACGGCAGGTCCGGGAACATGTGGTGCTCGATCTGGAACGACAGGTTGCCGGACATGAGGTTCATCGCCGGGCCGCCGTCGAGATTGGCACTGCCGAGCATCTGCCGCAGGTACCACTCCGCCTGCGTCTCGTTCTCGATGTCGTCCATGGTGAACTTCTCGGCACCGTCGGGGAAGTGCCCGCAGAAGATCACGGCGTTGGTCCAGATGTTGCGGATGATGTTGGCCGTGATCGTGGCGGTGAGGGCCTGGCGGCCGCTCGGTCCGGCGAGCACCGGGAAGAGGATGTAGTCCTTGAGGATCTGCTGGCCGGCCTTGCGCAGGAAGGCGCGGGCGCGGCGGCGGTCGGCCGGGGACGCGTCGCGGTCGAACGCGTCGGCCGTGTCGACTGCCTGGAGGCCGATCCCCCACTCGAAGCCGAGCATGAGGACCGCGTTGACGAGGACGTTCCCGGCGAACCGGGGCTCCCAGGGGATGTCCCGGGTCACGCGCAGGACGCCGAATCCCACGTCGTCGTCCACACCGACGATGTTGGTGTACTTGTGATGCAGGTAGTTGTGGGTGTGCTTCCAGTCGGCGGAGCTGCCGACGAGGTCCCATTCCCAGTTGGTCGAGTGGATCTCCGGATCGTTCATCCAGTCCCACTGGCCGTGCATGATGTTATGGCCGAGTTCCATGTTCTCGAGGATCTTGGCCACGGCGAGGGTGCCGGTCCCGAGCGCCCAGACAGTGCGGTTGCGGGCGCCGAAGTACAGCAGCGCGCGGGCACCGAACTCCAGGCCTCGCTGGAGTTTGATGATGCTGTGGATGTAGCGGTAGTCGCGCTCCCCCCGGGAAGCGATGACCTCGGCGCGGACAGCGTCGAGCTCCCGCCCGAGCTCCTCTATCTGATCGGAGCTGAGGTGGGCGTATTCGCCGACATCGGAGATCGCCATGAGTTCAGGATAGGCCGGTTCGGGTGCCCGCGGCTACGGCTGCGGGTCCGGCCGCCCTGCTTTCGTGATCAAGGGCACCCGATCCGACCGGCGTCAGTCACTCCAGGCGCGGCGCAACACTTCCAGGGAGCCGTGGATCCGCTCGACCGTCGATCCCACCGGCGCGATCATCAGTTCGTCGGCCCCCGCGGTGCGCGCGAAGTCGGTGAGGTACTCGCGCACCGCCGGCCCGTCGCCGACCGCCGTGTAGTGGATCATGTGCAGAATCTGGCGACCGCCGGCGGACTCCATAATCATGTCGAGTTCCTCGTCGGAGAACTCGCGCCCGCGGCCGGCCATGAGCTTGACCCGCTGGCGGCGGTACCAGTGCAGTTCGAGTTCGGCTCGCTCGGTGTCGTCGTCGGCCACCACGTTGACGGCGGCGATCATGTACGGCTCGGCCAGCTGCTCGCTGGGCTGGAAGCGCTCGCGGTAGACCTGCGAGGCCTGCTCGAGGGCGTCGGGCGCGAAGTGCGAGGCGAACGCGTACGGCAGCCCGTAGGCGGCGGCGAGCTGCGCGCCGAACAGGGACGAGCCCAGGATGTACAGCGGCACCTTGGTGCCCCGCCCGGGAATGGCGGCGATCCCGCGCGTGCGGGCGAAGTCGGAGGGCGAGTCGCCGAGGAACGCCTGCAGCTCGCGGACGTCGTCGGGGAAGTTCTCGGCCGCCGACGGCTCGCGGCGCAGCGCACGCAGGGTCTGCGGGTCGGTGCCGGGGGCGCGCCCCAGGCCGAGGTCGATGCGTCCGGGGTGCAGCTCGGCGAGGGTGCCGAACTGCTCGGCGATCACGATCGGCGAGTGGTTGGGCAGCATCACGCCGCCGGAGCCGAGCCGGATCCGCTCGGTCTGCGAGGCGATGTGCGCCATGAGTACCGCCGGCGCGGAGGAGGCGATGGACGGCATGTTGTGGTGCTCGGAGTACCAGACCCGCTCGTAGCCCAGTTCCTCCGCCTTCTGCGCCAGCGCCACCGAATCCTGCAGTCCCTCCCCGATGCTCTGGCCGGGGCGGACGGTCGCGAAGTCGATGACGGACAGGGGCAGGGCAGTACCGGACTGGGGGGAGCTGGTCTCGGGGGAGGTCATGCCCCGTGCAACCCGGGCCCCCGGCACGCTATTCCTGTTGGCGGCGGGGCGGGGGCGGCAGACTGGGGGGCATGTCCCCCGCTGCTGACCGCGCCGCCGACCTCGCCCGCCTCGTGACCGTCATGCGCGAGACCGGCCCGCTCGTGCACTGCCTGACCAACTCGGTGGTCCGGCAGATCACCGCGGACGTGCTGCTCGCCGCCGGGGCGGCGCCCGCGATGGTCGACCACCCCGACGAGGCCTCCGACTTCGCCGCCATCGCCTCCGGCGTGCTCATCAACGTGGGCAACCCGACGGCCGAGCAGGTCGAGGGCATGCACGCCGCGATCGCCTCCGCCCGCGCCGCCGGCACCCCGTGGGTGCTGGACCCGGTGGCGGTCGGCGGTCTGGTCCTGCGGACGGGGCTGGCCACCGACTGGCTGGAGGCCGGGCCCGCCGCGATCCGGGCGAACGCGTCGGAGACCATCGCGCTCGCCGGCACGGGGGCGGGCGGCCGGGGCGTGGATTCCACGGAGGATGTCCTCGCCGCCGAGTCCGCTGCCCGGGACCTCTCGGCCCGGTCGGGGGCCGTGGTCGCCGTGACGGGGCCGCGGGACCTCGTCGTCACCCAGCGCCCCGGCCACCTCGGCGAGGCCGCGCCTCCCACCCGCACCACGTGGGTCGAGTCGGGTCACCCGCTGCTGCAGAAGGTCATCGGCACCGGCTGCGCCCTCGGGGCGCTCACGGCGGCCTATCTCGGGGCGGCGCGGTCGGCCGGGATCGCGGACCACGACGCGGTGGTCGCCGCTCACGCCCACGCCGGCGCCGCGGGGACGGTCGCCGGACGCACCGCGGCGGGTCCGGGCAGCTTCGCCGTGGCGTGGCTCGACGCCCTGTACACGCTGACCCCGGAGGAGATCGCGGGCCTGGTCACGGTGTCGGAGGCGTGAGCGGCGCCGGCGTCGACTGGCGCCTCTACCTGGTGACCGATCCCCACCTGGGCGGCGGGCGCGACGCGGTGCCGGGGATCGCCCACGAGGCGGTGCTGGGCGGGGTGGGTGTGGTCCAGGTGCGGGACAAGGAGTGCGACGACGACGAGTTCGCCACGCACGCCGCCGCCGTCGCGGAGTCCGTCGCGCGGGCGTGCGCCGAGACGGGCCGTGACGTGCCGGTGTTCGTCAACGATCGTCTCGACGTCGCGCGGGAGCTGGGACTGCACCTGCACATCGGCCAGCGGGACGTGCCGTTCGCGGCGGCCCGCGCGGCGCTGCCGGACGGGCTGATGCTGGGGTTGTCGATCGAGTCGGACGCGCAGTTGGCGGCGGCGACGACGGGGCCGGGACCGGCGCCGGACGTGATCGGGGTGAGCCCGGTGTGGTCGACGGCCACCAAGACCGACACCGCCGAGGCGCTCGGTCCCGAGGGTGCGGACCGGTTGGCCCGGGCCGCGCACTCCTACCGCCGACCCGGGGGCGTCCCCGGCGATGCCGACGCGGGCATCCGCGCGGTGGGGATCGGCGGGGTCACGCCCCTGACCGTCGCGCGGTTGGCCGCGACCGAGCTGGACGGGGTCTGCGTGGTCTCGTCGATCATGGCCGCCGCGGACCCGCGGGCCGCGGCCGCCGACCTGCTCGCCCGCTGGGACGCCGCCCGCCGCTGATCCGGGCACGGGTGCAGGGGCCGGGCACGGATGCAGGATGCGGGCCCGGGGCTCAGGTCCGACCCGGCCTCCCGGGGCGCGCGGCGCTCATTATCTCTTGCGCTCGGAGAAGTCGGCGAACCGCTCCAGGTCGCGGACGTGGCCGGACACGATGATGACGTCGTCCGCGCCGATGATGGTCTCCGGTTGGGCGTACTGGAACGGGCTGCCCGGGCCCTTGATGCCGACGATGTTGACCTTGTGACGCTTGCGCGGGTGGCAGTAGTCGATCGACTTGCCGATGACGTCCCGCGGTGGCCGCATCTTGACGATGGCGAAGTCCTCGTCGAACTCGATGAAATCCATCATCTGGTTGGCCACCAGGTGGGCCACGCGGACGCCGGCGTCGTGCTCGGGGAACACCACGTGGTCGCATCCGATGCGGGTGAGGATCTTGCCGTGGGCCTGGTTGATCGCCTTGGCCCAGACCTGGTCGATCCCCAGGTCGACGAGGTTCACCGCGACCAGCACGGACGACTCGATCGAGGTGCCCACGCCGACGACGGCGGTGGAGAAGTCCTGGGCCCCGAGCTGTTGGAGCGCCTCGAGGTCGGTGGCGTCGGCCTCCACCACGTGGGTCAGGGAGTCGGCGTACCTCTGGACGAGTCCGTGGTCGCGTTCGACCGCGAGGACCTCCCGGCCCTGGCCGACGAGTTGGGTGGCGAGGGAGACGCCGAACCGGCCCAGGCCGATGATGAGGACTGGGGACTGGCGACGGGTGCGATCAGCCAATGATCGGCCTCTCTGTGGGTAGGCGATACCTGGTCCGCTTTGCTCGCATGGTCAGCGCGGTGGCGAAGGTGATGATGCCGACTCGTCCGGCGAACATCAGCCCGGACAGAAGGTACACCCCCGCCGGCTCGAGTTCGGCGCTGAGACCTGAACTCAACCCGCAGGTGGCGAAGGCGGAGATGGACTCGAACAGGGGGCGTCCGAGATCCTCACCGGTGAGGATCATCAGGGCCAGGGCGGATCCGGCGACCAGCGTGAGCCCCATCCCGGCCACGGACACCGCGACCCGGATCGACGAGGTGGGCAGCGCGCGCCCGTGTGCCGTGGCGTCCTCCCGGCCCCGGGCCTCGGCGAGGAAGGCCAGGAAGATGACGGCCAGGGTGGTGACCTTGACGCCGCCGGCGGTCGAGACCGAACCGCCCCCCACGAACATCAGGGCGTCGGTGATGAGCATGGTCGACGCCGTCGTGTCGACGGGGTCGATGATGGCGAAACCCCCGGAGCGCATCATCACCGAGGCGAACACCGAGTGCTGCAGTTTGTCGACCACGCCCTCGCCACCGAGGGTGGCCCCGTTGCCCCACTCGAGCGCGGCGAACCCGAGGGCACCGACGAGCATGAGCAGCACGCTGACCTCGACCGTGAGACGCGTGTGGAGGTTCCAGCGTCCCAGGTGCCACTGGTGCTTCCACAGCACCAACAGGACGGGGAAGCCCAGACTGCCCAGGAACACGGCGCAGATCAGTGCCCAGAACACGACCGGGTCGTCGGCCACCGAGGCCAGGCCGTCGGGGTGGAGGACGAACCCGGCGTTGTTGAACGCCGACACCGCGTAGAACACCGCGCGCCACAGCCCGTCCCCGAACGTGCCCTGATGGGCGATGAACCGGGGCGCGAGGATGAGCGCGATGACGAGCTCCACCAGGGCGGACGAGACGACGATGGTCTTGATCAGCGATCGGACCTCGCCCAGTCCACCCGCCGACACGCCCGTCTGGGCGAGCAGCCGGGTACGCACCCCGAACTGCCGGGTCACCGAGAGTGCCAACAGGGAGGAGATCGTGACGATCCCCAGGCCACCGACCTGGATGCCCGCCAGGATCACCACCTGCCCGGCCGTGGACCAGTGGGTCGCGGTGTCAACGGTGGTCAGGCCGGTCACCGACACGGCGGAGGTGGCGGTGAACACCGCGTCGTGCAGGTGCGCGTGCTCTCCCGAGGAGGTGGCCCAGGGCATCATCAGCAGCACCGTGAAGACCGCGATCGCCGCGGCGAACGCCAGGAGCGCCGAGCGGGCCGGGGAACTGTAGGTGAACGCCCGGGCTGCCTGCGCGCCCGAGGACACGACCCCCGGAATCGTCGAGACCATGCCGCGAGGGTAATCCCGGCCGCCGCGTCGGCCCCAGTTGGTGCGCGAAGTCGTTACTGAACGGCGTCAACACTCGTAACGTCGGCGGTATGCCACGGATCCCTCTCGAAATCACGCTGGTCGAGTTCCCCAGCACCTCGATGTCGGCCACGAGCGAGTTCCTCGCGACGGTCTGCGGGTGGGAGCCCACCGTGTACGGGGGGTCGTACGCTTGCTTGGCCGGCGGGGGCATCGACGTGGGCGTGCAGGGGGACGACGACGAGCAGTCCCCCGCCCCGCTCATGGTGATCCGCGTGCCGGACCTCAACGAGGCCCGCGAGCAGGTCGAGGCCGCCGGTGGCATGGTGACGTTCGGGCCGTTCGACTTCCCCGGTGGCCGTCGCTTCCATTTCCGCGAGCCCGGCGGGAGCGAGATGGCGATGTGGGTGCCGGCGCCAGCCTAGAACCGTCCGGCCGACGCGAACCCCGCGGGTAGTGCGAGCCGGGTGAGCTTGTCCGGGTTGCTGTGGAAGTAGAGGCGTGAGATCCGGCCGTCGACCACGCCGACCTGCGCCACCCGCAGGACACCGCGGGCGAGGATCGCCAGCGCGAATTCGCCGTTGACCTCGACGGGCGCGATCATCCCGCCCGAGAGCTCCGTGGCCTTGATGAGGAAGTAGGCGCACTTGCGGGCCCCCACGATGTCCCGCCGGGCGGCGTTGACCTTGCCTCCGCCGTCCGAGATCACGCGGGCATCCGCGGTGAGGGCGGCGATCGTCTGCGGGAGATCGCCGGCCAGGACGGCCTCCACCAGTGTCGAGATCACCGCGTCCGAGGCGGGTTCGGGTGGACGCAGGTCGGACGACAGGCGGTGCCGGGCCCGGCTCACCCACTGGCGGACGGTGGCCACGGCCGCGCCCAGGGTGTCGGCGATCTCGGCGTAGGGCAGGTCGTACGCCTCACGAAGGACGAACGCCGCGCGCTCGTCCGGGCCCAGCTGTTCGTAGGCCAGCAGCACGGCGATCCGCAGGTCGTCGCGGCGCTCGGTCCGGTCCGCCGGTAGCAGGGCGGTGTCGACGGGCTCGGGCAGCCACTCGCCCACGTAATCCTCCCGCTTGCGCCTGCGCAGCCGGTCCAGACACAGCCGCGTCGCCACGGTGGTCAGCCACGCGTCGACGTTCCTGGGCGCGGACGACGGATCGAGCGCCACCCACCGCGCCAGCGCCTCGTCGGCGGCGTCCTCGGCGTCGGCCCAGGTCCCGGTGATGCGGTAGCCCACCCCGAGCAGGCGGCCCCGCACCCGCTCCAGCGCGGCACGGTCCGGCAGCGCGGGGCCGGCCGCGGGGGTCGCGGGCGGGGCCACGGTCATTGCCGGGTCGCCGGTTCCAGGTCGCTCGGGACGAGACCGCGCAGCGTCGCCGGGTCCTTGCGGGTGGCGATCGCTATCCGGTTCCATGCGTTGATCGTGACGATCTCCATGACCAGCTGTCCAGCCCCACCTTCGCCCCGGTGGCGGACCACCTCGTCCCACAGCTCGTCGGGCACGGAGTCCTCGCCGTCGATGTGGGTGACGGCGTCCGCGAACGCGAGCACCGCCCGCTCGCCCGCGGACAACTCCCCGGCGTGGGCGGGCCAGTTCTCGGTGACCGCGATCCGGGCCTGGCTCCAGCCGTCCCTGCGTGCGTCTCGTCGATGCATGGCCAGGCAGTAGCGGCAGCCGTTCACGGCGGAGACGCGGAGCCGGATGAGGTGACTGTCCTCCCGGGAGACCCGCGCCCGGGAGTAGGCCTCGAGTGCCAGCATGGGCGCCATCGCGCCCGCGCTGACCTGTTTGCGCGGGTCGGTGCTGTGTCGTGGAGTGTTCATGTCTCTTCGACGCACGAGCACCACCGGATGTGACACGGTCACCCCGCTTTCTCCCCGCCCCACGACGCGGATCAGGGCGGTCCCCTATGGCGTCGGGGGCCGGGCCGTCCTAGCGTTGAGCCCATGACCGACCCGGACGACCTGCTCCTCTCCGACGCCGAGCGGTTGCACGCCCTCATGGCGCTCGGCGACCACTACGCGTCCGGCCGACTCGACGACGCCGAGTTCCACGCCCGCTCCGGCGATGTGGCCGCGTCCCGCACCCTCGGCCAGCTGCGCGGCTCCTTCGCCGACCTGCCCGGGGGGACGCCGCTGACCTCGGTGGACGGCATGATCGTGCACTCGGCCGCTGCCTCCGGTGGGGAACTGGAGGTCTCCTCGTCGTCGTCGCCGTCGTCGTCGTTGTCGTCGTCCCCCGCCGTCGCGGTGACGCCCGCCGGTCGTGGCACCGACGCCGACCTGGAGGACCTGCGCAAGCGCGGCTCGCTCGTCGAGTCGCTGGACGGCGTCGTGCTGGGGCTGACGTTGGTCACGTTCCTCGTGCTGCAGATCATCGTGGACTGGCAGTACGCGTGGATCGTGTGGCCGTCGCTGGCGCTCACCCTGGGGATCCCGCGCCTGATCCTGCGATACACGGATTCCGAGGAGGAAACGTACGAGAAGCTCAAGAAGGCCGACAAGAAGGCCCGTGAGGACCGACTGCGCGCGGCGAACGAGCGGATCCGCGAGCTGGGTGACGGTCGGGAGAACCGCGCCTGAGCTACCCGACCCCGTCCCCACGGTCGGTGTCCCGCTCACGGGCGCCGCCGTTCTGCTCGTGGGTGACTCCGGGCTCCTCGCGCCTGGCCAGGGCCGCGGCCACCACGGGGAACAGTGCCATGCCCAGCCCCACGGCCACGATGATCGTCCCGATCCCCAGCGAGGCGAGGACGGGGACACGGCGCTGGGCGAGCTCGGCGTCGCACGCCTCCTGGGCCTCCGTGCTCGGCTGGGGACGCTCGCCGCGCAGGAGGTCCTTCCAGCTCAGCGAGGTGAGGGCGTTGTCCTTGTCGCGGGCCTCGGTGTAGTCGGGGCTGAAGTAGGTGCCGCAGTCCACTCGCTGCACGAAGCCGCCCGTGGACACGCCGAGGCTGCCCAGCAGGATCCCGCCGAGCACCACGAGCAGGCCGAGGACGGCGACGAGGGCACCGATCACGCGAGTGGTCACGGCGCTATCGTCACATCCCCGGTGCGACAGCGCATCCGGGCCGGACGGCCGCGGTCAGGTGTCCTCGAGCGCGACCCCCTTGCGCTCGGGGAGGGTGAAGGCGGCGAGGGCGGCGACGACGAAGGCCGCAGCGAAGACACCGAACACCATCGCGGTGTCGCCCAGATCGAGCAGGAGCGGCACGAGCAGTGGCGCGATGATGGAGGCGATCCGCCCGAACGCCGCCGCGGCGCCGGTGCCGGACCCGCGGGTCGAGGTGGGGTAGAGCTCCGGGCCGATCGCGTACAGGGCGCCCCACGCACCGAGGTTGAAGAACGACAGCGCCATGCCGGCGGCGATGATCGTGGCCGGGGAGTCCGCCAGGCCGAACAGCCCGGCCGCCACCGCCGAACCGGTGAGGAACACCGCGAGCGTGACCCGCCGACCCCAGATCTCGATGAGCCATGCCGCCGCCGCGTACCCCGGCAGCTGGGCGAGGGTGATGATGAGCGTGTAGCCGAACGACTTCACCAGATCGAAGCCCTGCGAGACGAGCAGACTGGGTAGCCAGATGAAGGCGCCGTAGTAGGAGAAGTTGATCCCGAACCACACGATCCACAGGGCGGCGGTGCGCTTACGCAGGCGCGCGGACCAGATGGACTCGGCGGGCTCGGCGGGCTCGGCGGGCGATGCGAGCGCGGCGCCGGTGGCGACGGACGCGGCCCCGTCGGCGCCGGCATGAGCGGGTGCGGCCGTGGACGGCGCGGCCGGCGGCTCGACCCCTGCGGACGCCTCGTAGTCGCGGACGATCCGCTCGGCCTCGTCGACGCGGCCCGTCGATTCCAGGTAGCGCACCGATTCGGGCAGTCCGAATCGCACGACCAGCGCGTACGCGGCCGGGATGATCCCGATGGCCAGGGCCCACCGCCACCCGTCGTCGCCGACCGGCACCACGAAGTAGCCGATGAGGGCGGCCATGATCCAGCCGACGGCCCAGAACCCCTCGAGGATCACCACCACCCGGCCACGGATCCGCCGCGGCGCGAACTCGCTGACCAGCGTGGACGCCACCGGCAGCTCGGCACCCAGGCCCAGGCCGACGATGAACCGCAGCACGATGAGCATGGCGATGCCGGTCGACAGGGCCGCCGCGCCGGTGGCGAGGCCGTAGACCAGCAGGGTGGCGGCGAAGACCTGGCGTCGACCGATCTTGTCGGCGAGCAGTCCGCCGAGGGCGGCGCCGATCGCCATCCCCACGAACCCGATGGACCCGACCCAGGACAGCTCGGTGGGCGAGAGCGACCAGTGGACCGCCAATGCCGCCATGACGAACGAGATGAGGCCGACGTCCATGGCATCGAGTGCCCAGCCCACGCCCGAGCCGAGCAGCAGCTTGCGGTGCTTGCGGGTGAACGGCAGGCCGTCCAGGCGCTCCGTGCGGGTCGTCATGGCGGCCACGCTACTCGGCATCCCTGACACAGCCCGGTGCCAACCCGGGCTGGACATGGACGAATGTCCGAGTAGCCTGGGAGCAGCTGTGTTCCACATCACATCAAGAGGAGTTCCTCGTGAGCATCACCGAGAACGCCGATCGCGCCGATCGCGCCGATCGCGCCGATCGCGCCGATCGCGCTGAGAACGCCGAGAACGCCAGCCCGGGCGGGGCGGACTTCGACGTCGTCATCCGCGGGGGCACGGTCTTCGACGGCACCGGCGCCCCGGGCATCCGCGCGGACGTCGGGATCAGGGCCGGTGTCGTGGCGGCGATCAGCCCGGCGCCGCTGCCCGTCTCGCCGGGCACGCAGGTCGTGGACGCCGAGGGGCGGTGGGTGACGCCCGGGTTCGTGGACACCCACACCCACTACGACGTCGAACTGGTCGTCTCCCCGGGCCTGGGCGAATCCGTTCGGCACGGGGTGACCACCGTCCTGGTGGGCAACTGCTCCATCTCGGGCGTGTACTCGGGCACCGTCGACGTCGCCGACCTGTTCAGCCGCGTCGAGGCCCTGCCCCGCGACGCGGTGCTGGCGGCGCTCGAGCAGAAGAAGACCTGGTCGGGCCCGTCGGACTGGCGGCGCACGGTCGAGGACCTGCCACTGGGACCCAACGTCGCGTCGTTCCTCGGCCACTCCGACGTCCGCGCCTCGGTGATGGGGTTGGGCCGGGCGACCGACCCCACGCAGTCCCCCAGCCGCGACGAGTTGCGCAAGATCGACCGCCGCATCAACGCCGCTCTCGACGAGGGCTTCCTCGGCGTGTCCACCATGACCAATCCGTGGGACAAGATGGACGGTGACCGCTACCGCTCGCGGACCCTGCCCTCCACGCACGCCTCGTGGGGCGAGTTCCGGCGGATCAGCCGGCTGCTGCGTCGCCGTGACCGCGTCCTGCAGGGCGTGCCCAACCTCAACACCAAGGTCGACGTGGCCTTCTACGCCGCCACCAGCACCGGGCTGTTCCGCAAGCCCCTGCGTGTCTCGCTGCTGGCGGCCGCCGACACGCTGGCCGAGCCGTGGGTCAACCGCATCTTCCGGCCCATCGCCTTTGCCGCCAACACTCTGGGTAAAGGCAAGTTCGTGTGGCAGCACCTGCCCACGACATTCAAGGTGTGGGCCGACGGGATCGACCTGGTGGTGTTCGAGGAGTTCGGCTCCGGCCGCGAGGCACTGCACCTGGTCGACGAGATGGCCCGCACCGACCTGCTAGAGCAGGAGAGCTACCGGCGCTGGTTCCGCCGCGACTTCGAGAAGCGCTTCAGCCCGCGCGTGTGGCACCGGGACTTCGACGACGCGCTCATCGTCGCCTGCCCCGACGAGTCGCTGGTCGGCCAGACCGTCGGCGACGTCGCCCGCGCCCGGAAGCTCCACCCGGCAGACGCCTACCTCGACCTGGTGGTCGAGTACGGCACCGACTTCCGCTGGACCACCACCATCGCCAACGCGCGGGAGAAGGTCGCCAACCGGCTCGTGCGGACCCCGGGTGTGACGATCGGTTTCTCCGACGCCGGCGCGCACCTGCGCAACATGGCTTTCTACAACTTCGGCATCCGCCTGCTCGAGCGCGTCCACCAGGCACAACTCAAGGGCGCGCCGTTCCTCACCACCGAGGAGGCCGTGTACAAGCTCACCGGCGAGCTGGCGGACTTCTACCGCCTCGACGCCGGGCGCCTGCAGGTGGGCGCGCGAGCGGACGTGGTGGTGGTGGACCCGTCCGGGCTCGACGGCGAGTCCCTCGACTACCACGAGGAGGCCATGGACGAGTTCGGCGGGATCCGCCGGATGGTCAACCGCAACGACCGGGCGGTCGCGGCGACCATCATCGGCGGCCACGTGGTGTGGTCGGACGGTGAGTTCGCGGACGGTTACGGCCGGGAGTTCGCGGCGGGCCGGTTCCTCCCCGCGGGCGAGGCCGTGGCACCGCGTCCGGTGGCGGCGCCACGGCCGGCCGCTCACTCGGTGGGCATCCCGGCGTCCTCCCAGGCCGAGTAGCTGCCCTTGAGCTCGGTGACGTCGTAGCCGACGCTGCGCAGTGAGCTGGCGACCACCGAGCTGCGGGTGCCGGACTGGCAGTAGGTGACGATCTTTCCCGAGTCGGGCAGTTCGTCGCGCTCCCACATCACCTGGCCGCCGTGCAGCTGGGAGGCGTCGGGGACGTGGCCGTCGGAGTACTCGGAGGTGGCGCGGACGTCGAGCACCATGGCGTGCTCGTGGGACTCCAGGTCCTTCGGGTCCACGGTCTCCGGGCGAAACGTGGGCAGTCCGTCGGTGGAGGTGACGTATCCGCGCGTGGTGTCGACGCCCACGCGGATGACGTGGCGCCGCAGCTCGTCGGCCTCCTCGGCGTCCTCGGCGAGGAACACCAGGCCGCGGGTGTCCTTCTCGGGGTCGATCGCCCAGCCGGCGTAGGTGCCCGCCTGGCCGGCGGGGAGGTTGATGGCGCGTTCGACGGTGCCGTCGTGGACGTCGTCGGCGGGGCGGGGGTCGACGACGACGAGGTCACCGGATTCGATGCCGGAGGCCACCTCCTCGGCGGGCAGCTCCCTCAGCCCTGGTAGGGGATTGCCGAGCACGGAGGGGCCGTCCCGGTTCTCGCGCTTCATCCGCCCGAAGTACGCCGGCGCGTCGGGCTGGCCGTCGAGGAGTTCGGAGATGAAGCCCTCCTCGTCGTCGTTCTCCACGTACTTCGGCCACCACGCGAACGTCCGCTCGTATCCCACCGAGCTGGACGGCAAGGCCCCCAGGGACTTGCCGCAGGCCGAGCCCGCGCCGTGGGCCGGGAACACCTGGACGTGGTCGGGCAGGGTGAGGAAGCGCTCGCGCAGGCTGGCGAACAGCTGCTTGGCGCTCTCGAAGCGGGTGTCCTCGTCGTTCGACGCGTTGCCGCCGGTGGTCTCGTCGAGCAGGTCCGGTCGGCCGAGGTCACCACAGAACACGAAGTCGCCGGTGAGCGCGTAGCCGGGCTCGTCGGCGAACGCACCGTCAGTGACGAGGAACATCAGGTGCTCGGGCGTGTGGCCGGGGGTGTGCACGGCCTTGAGCTGGACATTGCCGAGCTCGATGGTGTCGCCGTCGCCGAGCCGCTCACCCTCGAACCCATAGCGCCAGTCGTCACCGCCCTCGTCGGAGAGGTAGACGGTGGCGCCGGTCGCGGCGGCCAGTTCGCGGGTGCCGGACAGGTAGTCGGCGTGGATGTGGGTCTCGGTGACCTTGACGATGCTCATGCCGTGCTGGTCGGCCATGTCGAAATAGGCCCGCAGGTCGCGGCTGGGGTCCACGACGATCGCCTCGCTGCTGCTCTGGCAGCCGATGAAGTAGCTGGCGTGGGCCAGGTCGTAGTCATAGATGCGTTCGAGAAGCATTGTGCTGCGTCCTTTTTCCTTGGGGGAACACGTACATCATCCACCGTAAAACCCTGCGGGGTATCTGGCTACCGGTCGGTTCGTGCGCCGTCGCGGTCGGGCAGCGCACACTGGGGGCGAACCGCAACGCCGATGGAAGGATCCCCGCCGTGACCGATTCCCACCTGGACGACGACACCCGCGCCGTCCTGCTCGCACCCAACCCGGCCGTCATGGCGACGCTGCGCAAGGACGGCTCCCCGGTCACCGTGCCGACCTGGTATCGACTCGTGGAGGGTGACCGGATCCACCTCAACCTCGACGCCGGCCGAGTGCGGCTGCAGCACCTCCGACGCGACCCGCGGGTGGCACTGTCCGTCATCGCGTCCGAGGACTGGTACACCCACGCGAGCATCCAGGGGCGGGTCGTGGAGATCGCCGACGACCCGGACCTGTCCGGCATCGACGCCCTGAGCACGCACTACACCGGTGAGCCGTACCCGGTGCGCGACCGCGCCCGCGTGGACGCGTGGGTGGAGATCGACCACGTCCACGTGTGGGGTCAGCTCCGCGAGTCCTGAGCGCGGGTGACCCGCACGGGGGCGGGCCCGCCGATCGCGTCCGGCGGCCCCGCGCGCGCCCTACGCTGAGGCGACCCCTCGCCCGTCTACGCCCCGGAGACCTCCATGTCGGACCGCTACCCCCTCGCCGAGCTCAATGACCTGCCCGATGACCTGCGCGAGCGGATCCTCGCCGAGCAGGAGAAGGCCGGGTTCGTGCCCGAGGTGTTCCTGATGTTCGGGCGCCGCCCCGCCGAGTCGCGGGCGTTCTTCGCCTATCACGACGCGCTGATGGAGCGCGAGGGCAACCTGTCCAAGGCGGACAAGGAGATGATCGTGGTGACCATCTCCGGGCAGAACAGCTGCCTGTTCTGCGTGGTGGCGCACGGGGCGATCCTGCGGATTGTCAAGAAGGCGCCGATGCTCGCCGACCAGCTGGCGGTGAACTATCGCAAGGCCGACCTCACGCCGCGCGAGCGGGCGATCTGCGACTTCGCGACCAAGGTCAACCTGCACTCCGACGAGCTGGGCGACGCCGACTTCGCCGCCCTGCACGAGCACGGCCTCGACGACGAGGACGCGTGGGACATCGCCGCGATCACCGGGCTGTTCGGGCTGAGCAACCGGCTGGCGAACGCCACCGACATGCGCCCGAACCCGGAGTTCTACCTCATGGGCCGGGTGCCGCGGCAGAAGTAGTCAGCCCTCCTCGGTCACTACCCCGCAGGCGATGCGGCTCCCGCCGTCGCCGGCGTTGCGCGTCTCCTCGTCGGCCCCCTCGGGCGCGTAGCGCTCGGGGATGTTGGCGAGGTTGTCGGAGTTCTCGTGGACCATCAAGGTCGAGCCGTCCTCGTCCAGGAGCAAGTCGCGGTCCAGGCGGTCGGTGAGCGTGGCGATCCGGGCCGTGCCGTCCTCGGTCACGTAGAGGGTCGGCAGGTCCCCGGCGTGCTCGGGGTGGCCGGCTTCGCCGCCGGGGCCCGCCAGGTGGCCGCCGGCGGAGAGGAACGCGCCCCGCTCGCCCGGCTGGGTGGGGTTCTCACTGTCGGGCTCGCACAGGCCCGTGCCGTGGATGTGCAGACCGTGGAACCCGGGCTCCAGGTCGGTCGCCTCGACGGTGACGAGCGTGCCACCGTCGGCCTCGGCGAACTCGGCCGTCCCCCGCGGCTCACCCTCGGGGTTCACCAGCTCGGCGGTCGCGAACGCCTGGCCGCCGGCGTTCTGGCCGGACGTCTTTGTGGTGGTCTCGGAGGTGCTGGTCTCGGACGTGTTCCCCGCGCCGTCCTGGGGCGTGACGTCACCCCCTGCGGCTGGAGAGTCCTCTCCGGTGCCGCATGAGGCCAGCAGGAGCGCGGTTGCGGACAGGGCCACGAAGGTCGAACCCCTCCGGGCGCGGCGGGCGGTGGACACGGTGCGTGCGGTCATCACAAACCTCCTCGGACGGCGTCGTGAGGGTGACGGTACCGAGGCAGACCCGACGCGCAACCGCGTCTGCGGCCTGCATTTTCGCTGGCAGATCACTCACCGGCGGCCCCTACCACAAAGTAAGAAGTCACTTGCACTTCTTACTCAGGTGTCGTTCACCTCGCAGCCGCACTAACGGACCAACGTCCTGATGCCGAGCCCTAGCGGGCAGACCAGCGCGCCCGAGACCCGTTGCGCTGGTCAATATCTCGCAGGGCGCAGGCCCGCGAGCACGGCAAATGCGCGCGTCCTATGAAGTTCATCACGAGAACATATCTGAACGCTTGCACAACCTGAGAAGCGGGTGCATACTCTTCTCAGTCCCCGCACAGATTCCTCTGGCCCTCGCGGGGCGTCCCTCCCCCTCGAGCCACCGGCTCATTCCCTCGCAAGAAAGGGTTCATCATGAACCAGGTCTATGCCCTCATGGCCACCTTCCAGGCGTTCCTCGACGACCGCTTCGAGAACCGCAAGGACCGCGGCGCGACCGCCGTGGAGTACGGACTGATGGTCGGCCTGATCGCGGTCGCGATCATCGCTGCGGTGATCCTCCTCGGCGGCAACCTCGAAACCCTCTTCGACAACGTTGCCGACCGCCTGCCGGATGGTGCCGCAGCCGCCGAGGGTGGCGACCCCCTCTAATTAGTAAGAAGCTCGACCGGCGCCGCCCCGATTCAGGTGCGGCGCCGGTCGAGAGCGGACTCCCCCTCTCGACGTCCCCTTACCCTCTCCCCCAGGCGCCGCAATGTTCACGCCCTCACGTGACCGCGGAGCAGCCGCAGTTGAGTTCGCGCTCGTACTGCCGATACTTCTCCTTCTGGTCATCGGAATCCTTGAATTCGGTCGCGCGTATCACGTGCAGACCACCCTCTCCAACGCCGCACGCGATGGCGTCCGGGTCATGGCACTGCAGGACAGCGCCACCGCCGCCGTTTCAGCAGCCGAAGCGTCCGCTAGCCCCCTCGACCTCTCCGACGCCACGATCGTTGTCACGCCGACATCAGGCTGTTCGTCCGCACTTACGGGCGCCGGGCTCGCCTCGGTGACGATCACCTACCCGTTTTCCCTGGTCTCGGGATTCCTTCCCATCGATGACTTCACTCTCACCGGGAAAGGGACAATGCGATGCTTCGGATAGACGACGACCGCGGAGCGATCGCCGTCCTCATCGCGATCCTCCTCGTGCCTATCCTCGGCTTCGCCGCCATCTCCGTCGACATAGCGGCAACCCATGCCGAGCGACAGCAGCTCCAAACGGGTGCGGACGCAGCTGCGCTCGCAATTGCCCAGGACTGCGCCCGTAAGAACTGCGGTGCGCCGACCGACACTGCGCAGTCCCTCGCCACGCTAAACAGCAACTCGGGTGACGCGGTGGCAAGTCTCGACTCGGTTCCTACCGAAAGCTCCGGACGGGTTACCGTTCGCACCTCGGCGGTCCGGCAGCACTGGTTTGCTCCGGTCCTGGGTGTGGACTCGACCGAGCTCGCAACTTCTGCCACCGCGGGCTGGGGTTCCCCGACGGGCGGGACTTCGGCACTCCCCATGATCTTCTCTCTTTGCGACTTCAACAGGTACTCGGTGGACGGTCGCCCCTCGGGACGGGAGCAAGTGATTGTCACGACGCCGGCGGAAACATGCTCGGGCTCGGCCGATAATTCCCCCACGTACCTCCCGGGCGGCTTCGGTTGGTTGGAGACCGACGTCAAAAAGAGCTGCAACGCCACAACGCGGATCGGCACCCGGGCCGAGAGCGAACCGGGGAACACGGCAAAGCACTGCGATCTCTCCACGATCCGCGACCGCACGATCCTCGTGCCGATCTTCGACGACGCTGACCCGGATGAGAGAGGTGGCCAGGGGAGAGGCGCCTGGTACATGGTGTACGGCTACGCGGCATTCACAGTGACCGGTTACCACTTCTCCGGGCAGAGCTGGAACCCGCCATGCAGTGGAAACAAACGGTGCATCAGCGGTTACTTCACAACCATGCTCCAGGAAGACCCCGACTTCGACTATGGACCAGGCGGGCCCGATCTCGGCGCCGCCGCCGTCGTTCTACTACCCGACTAGTGAGAGACCAATGAACCGACGTCTCGTCTCAGCCATCGCGGCCAGCGTACTCGCCATCCTTGGCGCAGTGCTGCTCGTCAGCTACGTCAACAACGCAGACAGTCGCGCGATGGCGAACATGGACCCCATCGAGGTGCTGGTCGTGTCCGCACCCATCGCCCAGGGGACACCTGCTGAAGAAGTCGCCGCGTCGGTGACGACCCAGCGCCTGCCCAAGGCCGCAGTCGGGCCCGATGCGGTCCGGTCACTCGCAGAGGTGGCCGGCCGCGTTGCCGCGACCGACCTCCAACCCGGCGAACAGGTCCTCGGCGCCCGATTCGTCACCCGCCAGTCGTTGGAGCGGTTCGGAGGGATCCCGGTCCCGGAGGGCTACCACCAGGTGACCATCCCCCTCGAGGCTCCACGGGTGGTCGGCGGCACCGTCACTCCTGGGGACACGGTGGGCGTGTTCGTCACCCTCGACGACGGATCGACTCACCTCGTCCTACGAAAGATCCTCGTCACCCGCGTCCAGGGCGGGCTAGGAGCGACCCAGCCGAACGAAGGGATCGAGAACCCCGACGCGGCACCAGTTCCAGAGGGCGGTGCCATGATCACGATGGCGCTCACCACTGACCAGGCCCAAACGGTCGCGTTCTCAGTCGAGCACGGGAGTATCTGGCTGTCCCTCGAGGACTCCACCGTTCCGCAGGACGGCACCGGCCGGGTCGATGCAAGGGATTTCTACTGATGAGTCGCATACTGATCGCCACCGATTCCGCCGACCTTCGCGGGAGGGTCGCCACCGCCACCGGTGAGCCGATCTCGGTGATCGCCGGGCGCCCCCTGCCGACCGGTCCGTCGCAGTTGTTCCAGCAGCTCGGGCCGGGCGTCGCCATCCCCCAGGTCGTCGTGATCGACGTCGCCGCCGGCCGCAACGAGGCACTAGGGCTCTCGTCCCGCCTCGCCTCCGAATGCCCCGGCATGGCCGTGGTGCTGGTGAGCGAGCATCCCGACACGTTCGCCCTGGCCGCCCTCCGTGCCGGCGCGTGCGACGTGGTGCATCCCGACGCCGAGGTCGGCGAGCTCGCCGCTGTGCTCGGCCGGGCCGCCCAGGTCGCCGCCTCGACCGCACCTCAGGGGCCGGGCGACCCCGCCATGAACGGAAAAGCCAGCACGCGGGGCCGTGTCATCAGCGTCGTCTCCCCCAAGGGTGGAGTCGGTAAGACGACCGTCGCCACCAACCTCGCGGTGGGCCTGGCCCGGACAGCCCCTCTCTCGACCGTGATCGTTGACCTCGACGTGCAGTTCGGAGACGTGGCCAGCGCCCTCAATCTGGATCCCGAGCACACCCTCCTCGACGTGGTCCGCGGCCCGGCCGTGCAGGACTCCATGGTGCTCAAGACCTTCCTCACCCAGCACCAGACCGGCCTCTACGCCGTGTGCGGGCCGACCTCGCCCGCCGACGCCGACGACATCACCGCCGCCGACGTGGCCCAGCTCCTGCAGACCCTTGCCTCGGAATTCCGGTACGTCGTGGTGGACACCGCTCCCGGACTCGACGACCACGCCCTCGCCGCGATCGACCAGGCCGACGAACTGGTCACGCTGACCAGCCTCGACGTGCCCGGAGTGCGCGGGCTGCGCAAGGAACTGAACATCCTGCGCGACCTGGGGTTGAATCTCGAGAAGCGGCACGTCGTGGTGAACTTCGCCGACCCCCGCAGCGGGCTCACCAAGGCCGACGTCGAAGCCACCATCGGCACCGGCGTCGATCTGGTGCTCCCCCGCAGCAAGGCGGTTCCCGTGTCGGTCAACCAGGGAGTCCCCCTCCTGCAGAGCGACGGCCGCGATGCGATGGCCAAGCAGCTGCGCAAGCTGGTCGACAGGTTCACCCCGGCGCCCATGCGCCCCACCGCGACCGCCGTGCTGACCGCCGAGGGTGGTCGGCACCGACTCCGCCGAAAGCGAGTGAAGGCATGAGCCTGTCCGAACGCCTCCGCGCGGCCCGCGTCGCCCCGGGAGCCACCGGCACCGACGCGCCCGCGTCCGACGCCGCATCGTCGGCCTCCGCCGCGCCACCATCCACGCCGACCGTGGTCGCCCCGACGGGGACGACGACGAAGCCGGCCACTGCCACCAACACTCCGTCCACGAAGACCGCGGGGAGCACACCCGCCGACGATCCCACTGTCGATCCGCTGGTCGCCCTCAAGGAGCGCGCAGCCAGCGCCCTGTTCGAGCGCATCGGTGCTCGCCTGAACAACCCGTCGCTCACCGAGGAGCAGCTCCACGCCATGGTGCGGAGCGAGCTCAATAAGGTCGTCGAAGACGAGACCGTCCCACTCACCAGCGACCAGCGCGTGCGCCTCATCACCGACGTGCAGGCCGACGTGCTGGGTCACGGCCCGCTGGAGAAGCTGCTCGACGACCCGGAGATCACCGAGATCATGGTTAACGGGCCCGACATGATCTTCGTCGAGCGCGCAGGCCAGCTCACCCGCCATCCCTCCAGGTTCGCCTCGGAGGAACACCTCCGTCAGGTCATCGAGCGGATCGTCTCGCGTATCGGCCGCCGCGTCGACGAATCCTCCCCGCTGGTCGACGCCCGACTCGCCGACGGCTCGCGCGTCAACGCCGTCATCCCGCCGCTGGCCGTCAACGGCTCCTCGCTGACCATCCGGAAGTTCTCCAAAGACCCGTTCAAGGTGCACGACCTCATCCGGTTCGGCACCCTCACCCCGGAGATGTCCGAACTGTTGCAGGCCTGCGTGGAGGCGCGGCTCAACATCATCGTCTCCGGCGGCACCGGCTCCGGCAAGACCACCCTGCTCAACGTACTGTCCTCCTACATCCCCGAGGGTGAGCGGATCGTCACCATCGAGGACGCCGTGGAGCTGCAGCTCCAGCAGGATCACGTGGTCCGTCTCGAGTCCCGACCGGCCAACATCGAGGGACGCGGCGAGATCACCATCCGCGAGCTGGTGCGCAACTCCCTGCGTATGCGGCCCGACCGCATCGTCGTCGGCGAGGTCCGCGGCGGAGAGACCCTCGACATGCTCCAGGCCATGAACACCGGCCACGACGGGTCACTCTCCACCGTCCACTCCAATTCGCCACGTGACGCCATCGCCCGACTGGAGACCCTCGTCCTCATGGCCGGCATGGACCTTCCCCTGCGCGCCATCCGCGAGCAGATCGCCTCTGCCGTCGACGTGATCATCCAGCTCACCCGGCTCCGCGACGGCACCCGTCGCGTCACCGCGGTGACAGAGGTCCAGGGGATGGAGGGGCAGACCGTCACCCTGCAGGACGCCTTCCTCTTCGACTACTCCGCCGGCCTCGGCCCTGACGGCAAGTTCCTCGGCAAGCCCCAGGCCACCGGCGTCCGGCCTCGCTTCACCGACCGGTTCAACGAACTCGGCATCACCCTGTCCCCACGGGTGTTCGGCGCGACCACCGAGAACCCCGGATCCATCCGATGAGCCAGACGCTGCTGTCCCCCGCGGGGTTCGCGATCGCCGCCCTCACGCTCGCGCTGCTCACGGGCGGCTACCTCATCCTCTCTCCCGCGCCGGGGCGGATTCCCCGGGAACGCCGACGGCCCGGCATGGCGGAAGGCCCCGGACCGATCAGCCGCGCGGCCACCGCCGCCACCGATGCGATCGACTCGCTCCTGCGCCGCCGCGGGACCACCGGAGCCGGCCAGCTCGAACGCGCCGGAGTCCGCATGGGGCTCCAGGACTACGTCTTCCTCGTCGTCGTCGCCTCGATCGTCGCGTTCGCCCTCGGCCTCATCCTCGTCGGTCCGCTGATGGGCACGTTTCTGGCCCTTCTCGCGCCCGCAGGTGGCTACGCTCTTCTACAGATTCTCGCTTCTCGCCGTCGCGCCAAGTTCGCCGACCAACTCGACGATTCCCTGCAGCTCATGTCCAGCAGCCTGCGCGCCGGACACTCCATGCTGCAGGCGCTGGCCTCGGTCGCGCGCGAGGCGGAGGAGCCCACCTCCGAGGAATTCGCGCGGATCATCAATGAGACCCGCGTCGGCCGCGACCTCGGCTCCGCCCTCGAGGAGACCGCCAACCGGATGGGCAGCCAGGACTTCGTGTGGGTCACCCAGGCCATCGCGATCAACCGCGAAGTCGGCGGCAACCTCGCCGAGGTTCTCGACGCCGTCGGCCACACCATCCGTGAGCGCAACCAGATCCGCCGGCAGGTCGCGGCGCTGGCCGCCGAGGGTAAGCTGTCCGCCTACGTCCTTATGTCGCTGCCGTTCGGTATCGGCGGGTTCCTCTTCATCTCCAACCCATCCTACATCGGCGTGCTCACCCAGAGCCTGCTCGGCTGGGGAATGATCGCGGCCGGCGTCGTGATGCTGATTATCGGCGGCATCTGGCTGAGCAAGGTCGTCCGCATCAAATTCTGACAGGGTCGGCTCCTCCCTCAGAGCCGCCCCTCCTCCCCCTCCCCTCTCGCCCTTCGAAAGGAGCCCCGCGTGAGTTCACTGCCCGCCGCGGTGGCCGTGTTCGTCCTCACCGCGTCGATGTTCATGCTTGCCTTCGCGGTATTCGCCGGCCGTGACACCGTCCGCGCGCGCACCGTCGCCAACCTCCGCCGGGGGATCGACGAGGGATACGCCGCTGCACCCGTGGACCTCACGGGGGTCGACGACGACGACTCCCGCAGTCGCCTGTACGAGTTCGCCCGCCGACTCACGCCGACAGGCACCATCCGCAGGCTCGAGAGGCTGACCATCCGGGCCGGTCGGCCCAAGGGCTGGTCCCTGTCGCGCCTGGTGATCGCCAAGATCGTCGTGCCCCTCCTCGTGATCCTGCTGGGCCTCATGCTGTTCCGAGCCAGGCCGGAGCCACTTCTCCTGCTCCTTGTTCTGGGTACGGCGGCGGTCTGCTACTTCCTGCCCGAGCTACTCCTAAGCAGCCGTAGCCAGGAGCGGAACGACGAGATCCAGCTCGAGTTGGCCGATACCCTCGACCAGATGACCATCGCGGTGGAGGCGGGCCTCGGCTTCGATGCCGCCATGGCCCGCGCCGGCCGCAACGGCACCGGCCCGCTCGCCCAGGAACTCATCCGCACCCTGCAGGAGATCCAGGTGGGCCAGCTACGCCGCACCGCCTACGAGTCGCTGGCGCTGCGGACAGACGTCCCCGACCTGCGGCGGTTCGTCCGCGCGATCATCCAGGCCGACGCCTACGGCATCTCCGTCGCCGACGTGCTGCGCACCCAGGCCGCCGAGATGCGGCTCAAGCGCCGCCAGCGCGCCGAGGAGAAGGCCCAGCAGGTGCCCGTCAAGGTGATCTTCCCGCTCCTGACGTGCATCATGCCCGTACTGTTTATCGTGCTGCTCGGCCCGACCGCGATCAACATGATGGAGGCGTTCTCCTGACATGCTCTTCGTGATCGCCGTGGCCTCGGCCGTCGTATCCGGTCTGGCGACGGCGGCGCTCGGGCGATGGATGCGCTCCCTCGCCGAGTCCGATTCCCGGTGGTTGCGCAGTGGCCTGCATGTGGTGCTGGCGGCGGCCGGAGGGTTCGGCGCCGCGTACCTGGCTCTGGGCTGGGCCGACCTGGTGACGTTCGCCGCGCTCGCCGTGGGCTGCGCGCTCCTGATCGCGATAGACCTGGCTGTCTTCCGACTGCCCGACAAGATCGTCCTGCCCCTGTACCCCATCGTGTTCGGCGGGCTCGCGGTGACGGCCGCGATGTTCGATGTCTGGGGTTCGCTCGGCCGGGCCGCCGCCGCCGCGGCCGCGCTGCTCGCGTTCTATTTCGTGCTGGCGCTCATCAATCCGTCCGGTCTCGGCCTGGGCGACGTCAAACTCTCCGGCGTGCTCGGCGCGTTCCTCGGCTGGTTCGGCTGGCCCGCCGTGGTCGCCGGGACGTTGGCCGCGTTCGTCATCAACGCCACCGTCGCACTCGTGCTGCTGGCCGCGGGTCGGGTGGGAGCCAAGAGCGGAATCGCGTTCGGCCCGGCCATGGTGATCGGCGCAGTCGTGGGCGCCGCCTACTGGGCCGTGCGCTCTGCGGCGCTGGCGGGCTGACGCCCGGACCAAGCTAGGCCCGGCGGCCCGCTAAGCCGTGCGCCCGACCTCGGCAGCACGACGTGGCTGCCGCTTGCGGACCGTGAGTCGCCGGACGAGGGCGACCACGACCACCACGACCGACGCGATCGCCGCCGTCCACACCCGGGCCGCCGATTCGTGCTCGCCCGAGGTGCGGCCGTATGCCACCCACGCCAGACCCCAAGCCGTCGCCAGCGCCGGCGGGATGCGCCCGCCACTGATGAGCGCGGTCGCCACGCCGACAGCCGCGGCCACGACGATGCCGACGATCCCGAACGGCACCTCGGTCACCACGTCGACCCCCGCGCTCGCGAGCCACGCGTATGTATTGGCGAAGAACGCCACCGACACCCAGCCGAGGTACAGGCCGAACGTGCCGTCCGTGACCACGGTCTCGATCACCCCGCCGATGCGCGGCGCACCGAGGATGAACATGATGCGGATCAACACCGCGAACAGCAGCACGATCACGATCACCGAGCCGAGGATCAACCCCAGTTGCACGGACCAGACCCACGCGGCGTTGAGCAGCACCGAGGCCAGGGCCCACGGCCGCAGCGCAGCCTGCCGGGCGGAGCGCCGGGCCACCGGGGTGAGCTGCCAGATCGCGTACGCGGCGAGCCCGAGGTAGATCACGCTCCAGATGCTGAACGCCGACCCGGCGGGAGCCACCGGGGTCGCGTCGGCGGACAGGACGCCGCCGGCAGCCTCGGCGATCGGGGTGCCGCCCAGCGCTCCGCTGCCGATGAACGCGGCCACGATCGCGGCGGCGGTCCCCAGCAGGGTGATGATGGGCAGCGCCCAGCCGGTGGGGGCGCCCAGCTCACCGGGTCCGCCGGCGTCTGCGGGCCCGCCCGGCACACCGGCGGGCCCGGGGCCTGTCGCTCGGTCACGGCCAGCGGGGTTACCGCTCGCCCGGCTATCGCTCGCGGGGGTCATGCGAGAGCTCATAACTCCACCCAACCACGCGACACCCCACGGTGCAGCCGGTCGCCGACGCACCCCGGCCGCCCCCAGCCGCGAAATCGGCTACTCCGAATCGGGATCGGCGAGCCCAATTGGACTAGCCGATGCCGATTCGGAGTAGCGGATCTGGAGGGGAGGGGCGGCCGGGCGGGTTCGGTCAGACGGTCGCGCGGAACCTCCGCAGCCGCAGGCTGTTGGCCACCACGAACACCGAAGAGAACGCCATCGCGGCGCCCGCGATCATCGGGTTGAGCAGCCCCGCCGCGGCCAGCGGGAGCGCCGCGACGTTGTAAGCGAACGCCCAGAACAAGTTCCCTCGGATGGTGCCGAGCGTGCTCCGCGAGAGTCGGATCGCGTCGGCCGCCGAGCGCAGGTCCCCGCGCACCAGCGTGAGGTCGGAGGCCTCGATCGCAGCGTCGGTACCGGTACCGGTCGCGAGGCCCAGGTCGGCGGTGGCCAGGGCAGCCGCGTCATTGACACCGTCGCCGACCATCGCCACCACGCGCCCCTCGGCCTGCAGCCGGCGGACCACATCGACCTTGTCCGCCGGCATGACTTCGGAGATCACCGTCTGGGGACCCGGGTCGATGCCGACCTCGCCGGCCACCGACGCGGCCACCGCGGCGTTGTCCCCGGTGAGCAGGATCGGGGTGAGACCCAGCTCGCGGAACTTCTCGATGGCCTCGGCGGAGCTGTACTTGATCTGATCAGCCACCACGAGGACCCCGCGGGCCTTCCCGCCCCAGCCCACCGCGACCGCGGTCTGGCCAGCCCGGGCGGCCTCGGCGATCGCGCTGTCCAGCTCCTGCGTCAGCGGCATGTTCCGCTCCGCCAGTAGGGCGGGACGGCCCACGACGACCACCTCGTCGTCGTCGGCCCCGGAGGAACCGGCGACAGCGGGTTCCGCGGTCGCGCGTCCGGGACCAGCGCCAACGCGCCCCGACACCCCCAGACCCTCGTGGTTGGCGAAGTCCGCTACGGCCGGCAGGTCGCCGACCTCCTCGCGGGCGCCGGCGGCGATGGCGCGGGCGATGGGGTGCTCGGAGGCGTCCTCCACGGCCCCGGCGCGGCGCAGCACCTCGGCTCGATCCTCACCGGTCGCGACAGTCGTAGAGACCAATGCGTGCTGACCGGTGGTGACGGTGCCGGTCTTGTCCAGGACGATCGTGTCGACCTTGCGGGTGGACTCCAGGACCTCGGGGCCCTTGATGAGGATGCCCAACTGCGCGCCGCGGCCGGTGCCCACCATCAGGGCCATCGGCGTGGCCAGGCCGAGCGCACACGGGCAGGCGATGATGAGCACCGCCACGGCGGCGGTGAACGCCAGGGCCGCGCCACCGCCGGTGAGCATCCAGAACGCGAACGTCGCCACGGCCAGCACCAGCACGACGGGGACGAAGATCCCGGAGATGCGGTCGGCGAGGCGCTGTGCAGCGGCCTTGCCGGACTGGGCGTCCTCCACCATCTGCGCCATCTGGGCGAGCTGGGTGTCGGAACCGACGCGGGTGGCGCGCACGGTCAGGCGGCCGCTGGCATTGACGGTGCCGCCCACCACGGCGTCGCCGGGACCGACCTCGGCGGGCACGGACTCGCCGGTGACCATGGACGTATCGACCGCCGAGGCGCCGTCGACGATCTCGCCATCGGTGGCGATCTTCTCGCCGGGGCGGACGACGAACTCGTCGTCGACCTGCAGATCCTCCACCGGGATGCGGGTCTCCACACGCCCGCCATCAACACCCCCGCGAAGCACGGCGACGTCCTTGGCGCCCAGCTCGAGCAGTGATCGCAATGCGGCGCCTGCCGTGCGCTTGGACCGCGCCTCGAAGTAGCGGCCCAGCAGGATGAACGTGGTCACCCCGGCCGCGGCCTCGAGGTAGATGTCGCCGGCGCCGTCACTGGGCGAGAGGCTGAACTCGAACCCGTGGGTCATCCCGGGCATGCCCGCGTGGCCGAAGAACAGGGCGTACAGCGACCAGAGGAACGCCGCGGACGTACCGAGCGAGACGAGCGTGTCCATGGTGAACGCACCGTGGCGCAGGTTGATCGCGGCGGCGCGGTGGAACGGCCACGCGCCCCACACGATGACCGGGGCGGCCAGCGTCAGCGACAGCCACTGCCAGTTGGTGAATTGCAGCGCTGGGACCATGGCCATCGCGATCACGGGGATCGACAGGACGGCGGAGATGATGACACGCTGGCGCAGCTCGTCGACCCGGTCGGACGCGGCGGTGTCGTCGGTGGCGTTGCCGGCGTGGCCGGTCGACTGCCCGGCGTCGGCCGCGGCACCGTCAGCGCCGGGCGCGGACGTGCGGGGCTGAGTGTTCCGGGGACGCGGCAGCTGTGCGTGGTACCCCGCCTGCTCGACCGTGTCCAGCAGCAGCTGCGGCTGCAGACCCTCGGGGATCCGCACGCGCGCCTTCTCGGTGGCGTAGTTGACCTCGGCGGTGACGTCGTCGAGCTTGTTGAGTTTGCGCTCGATCCGGTTGGCGCATGAGGCGCAGGTCATTCCCTCGATCTGCAGCTCGACCAAGGTGGTCCCGGCGGAGGGCGCCGTGTCCCGGCTGTCGGTGGTGGTCATGGTGTGCTCACTCCTGCGCTGTGACTGTGTACCCGGCCTCGTCCACGGCGGCGCGGACCGCCGCGGGATCGACCGGGTCGGAGGAGACGACGACGAGGCGACCCGACTCCAGATCGACCTCGACCTCGGTGACTCCCGAGATTTCCGAGACCTCCTCCGTCACGGAGGCGACGCAGTGGCCGCAGGTCATGCCGGAGACGGTGTAGGTGGCAGTGGCGGACATGGTGTTCTCCTCGTTCGGGTGGTGGGTGTGCGGTGACTTTTGGGGCCCGCGATCGGTCGGCGCGGTGATCAGGACCTGACCAGGCGGGCGATGGCGGCGTTGGCCTCGGCGAGCTTGGCCTCGGCTTCCTCCGGGCTGCCGTTCTCGATGGCGCCGGCGACGCAGTGTCCGAGGTGCTCGGAGAGCAGGCTCAGCGAGACGGACTGTAGGGCCCGGGTCATGGCGGAGACCTGCGTGAGGATGTCGATGCAGTATTTGTCCTCCTCGACCATCCGTTGCAGCCCGCGGGCCTGTCCCTCGATGCGGCGCAGCCGCTTGAGGTGGTCATCCTTGTGCGGGGTGTATCCATGCTCGGCCATGCCGCATACGGTACCCCCCTAGGGTAGGTGCCGCAAGAGTCGATCGCGTTCTCCGACGAGCGCTCCGACCCCCGGCACCGGTTTTCAATCCGGCCCCTGCTGTTTATGGTCGGGGCAGCGTCACTTCCGATGTCGATCAGTCGAGAAAGGAATGGACTCATGACGGACACGACCCAGACCGCTCGCCCGGCCCGGCACCGCTCCCCCGTCCAGTACGCAGCCCTCGCCTTCGGCGTGGTGTTCCTGCTCGTGGGGATCGCCGGCTTCATCCCCGGGATCACCACCGCGTACGACACCATGCAGTTCGCGGGACACGAATCCGAGGCCATGCTGCTGGGCCTGTTCCAGGTGTCGATCCTCCACAACATCGTCCACCTGCTCTACGGCGTCGTCGGGATCCTGATGTCCCGGACCGCCCCGCCGGCCCGCATCTATCTACTGGCTGGCGGCATCGTCTACCTGGCCCTGTGGATCTACGGCCTGGTGATCGGCCACGATTCGGCGGCCAACTTCGTGCCGCTCAACACGGCCGACAACTGGCTGCACCTGATCCTGGGCCTCGCCATGGTCGCCCTGTCCTTCCTCCACCGCGGGCAGCCGCGCCGAGCCTAGGAGCACCATGACACCCGGCAGCGACTCGACGCCCGATCGGGTCACTCACCCGTGGGGCGAACGCACGCCGTACGGCCCCGGCGAGCAGTGGCCCGTCCGAGTGGACACCCACCTGGCCGACGGAATGGCCGAGGCGGATGTCGACCGGTGGGTGCAGACGGCCTCGATCCTGCACTCCAACGGCGACGGGCTGGACATCGCCGTCGCCGAAGGCCGCATCTGCGGGGTGCGTGGACGTGCAGAGGACCGGGTCAATCGGGGCCGGCTGGGGGTCAAGGACCTCTACGGCTGGCAGGCGAACTCCTCACCGGACCGGCTGACCCGCCCGCTGGTACGCGAGAACGGCGTATTGGTGGAGACCGACTGGGACACGGCGATGGACCGGGTCGTCGGCCGGACCACCGAGTTGCTGGACGAGCAGGGCCCCAGCGCGATCGGTTTCTACACCACCGGGCAACTCTTCGCCGAGGAGTACTACACCCTCGGTGTGATCGCCCACGGTGGCATCGGCACCAACCACGTCGACGGCAACACCCGGCTGTGCACCGCGACGGCCGCCGCGGCACTCAAGGCGTCCTTCGGATGTGACGGTCAGCCCGGCTCGTACGCCGACATCGACCACGCCGACGTCATCTGCCTCTACGGACACAACATGGCCGAGACGCAGAGCGTGACCTGGATGCGGATCCTGGATCGCCTGGCCGGGGACGACCCGCCCGCGATCCTGTGCGTGGACCCACGCCCCACCCCGGTCGCCGAACACGCCACTATCCATCTGACACCGAGGCCGGGCACCAACCTGGCGCTGATGAACAGCCTGATCCACGAACTGCTCGACGCCGGCCACATCGACCGCAACTACATCGACCAGCACACGGTCGGATACTCGTCACTGGCCGAGCAGGTCGCCGACTACCCGCCGGAGCGGGTGGCCGAGATCTGTGACGTTCCGGCCGAGCAGATCCGCCGGGCCGCCCGGCTCATCGGGGGCGCCGAGCGGCTGATGTCCACGGTGCTCCAGGGCTTCTACCAGTCCAACCAGGCCACCGCGGCCGCTGTGCAGGTCAACAACATCCACCTGCTGCGCGGGATGCTCGGCCGGCCCGGGTGCGGCGTGCTGCAGATGAACGGCCAGCCCACCGCCCAGAACACCCGTGAGTGTGGCGCCGACGGCGACCTGGCGGCCTTCCGGAACTGGTCCAACACCTCGCACGTGCAGGACCTGGCCCGGGTGTGGAACGTCGACCCGATGGACATCCCGCACTACTCGGCACCCACCCACGCCATGCAGATGATGCGGTATGTGGAGGACGGTTCGATCCGGCTGCTGTGGGTCAGCGGCACCAACCCGGCCGTCTCCCTGCCGGAACTCACACGCATCCGCTCGATCCTGTCCCAGGAACGACTGACACTGGTGGTGCAGGACATCTTCCTCACCGAGACCGCCAGGCTCGCCGACGTCGTCCTGCCGGCCGCCACATGGGGCGAGAAGACCGGCACGTTCACCAACACCGACCGGACCGTGCACCTGTCGGAGAAGGCCGTCGATCCGCCCGGCCAGGCCAGGGCCGACCTGGACATCTTCATCGACTTCGCCCACCGCCTGGGGCTCAAGGACAAGGACGGCGAGCCGCTGATCAAGTGGCACGACCCCGAATCGGCGTTCGAAGCGTGGAAGGACTGCACCGCCGGCCGGCCGTGCGACTACACCGGACTGACCTACGACAGACTGCGCGGCGGCTCCGGTATCCAATGGCCGTGCAACGACGACAACCCCGACGGCACCGAGCGCCTCTACTCCGACGGCAGATTCTGGGCGGACCCGGACTACTGCGAGAACTACGGTCGCGACCTGGTCACCGGAGCCCCGAAAGACGCCACCGAGTACAAGGCGATGAATCCGGAGGGCAAGGCGATGCTCAAGGGCGCGGAATACCTCCCCGCGCACGAACCGCCCGACGAGCACTTCCCCCTGCAGCTGATCACGGGCCGGACCATCTACCACTTCCACACCCGCACCAAAACCGGCAGAGCCCCCGAGTTGCAAACCGCCGCCCCGCAGGTGTGGGTGGAGATCTGCGCCACCGACGCCGCGGCCGCCGGCATCACCGAGGGAGACCTCACGGAGATCGCCACCCCCCGCGGACGGGTGCGGGCGGCCGCCCGGATCACCGGGATCCGACCGGGAGTGATCTTCCTGCCGTTCCATTACGGCTACTGGGACACCGGCGACAGTGCCGGACCAGAGGGCGACGCCGTGGGGACCGCGGCCAACGAGCTGACCCCCACGGACTGGGACCCCGCCTCCAAACAGCCGATCTTCAAGACCGCCGCCGCACGCATCGCCCGGGTCGCCGACCGCGACACCACCTCCCGTGGCCGCCCGACACGCGTATCGACAGGAGGCCCGACATGAGGCTCGGACCCGTTCTCCGCGAACTACACCGCTCCGAGGTCGGGCTCGCGCACAAACTTCTGCAGGTTTCCGAGCGCCACAAGGTCGATCATGAGATCTACCACGTCGCACGGGACCTGGTGGGCTGGTCCCGCAGCCACATCGCCGGGATCGCCCGGATCGGTGGCGACTACGGCCAGGACCTCGACCCCGCCCCCCGACTCGAACTCGGACTGGCCGAACGGGCGCGGGAGAAGGGCAGCGAACTGCTCGGCAGACACCACACCCCGGAGCTGCTCCTGCTCGAGGACCTACGGACCGTCTACATGGAGGCCTCCGGGGTCGCCATGGACTGGCTCCTCATCGCCCAGGCCGCGCAGGGCCTACGGCACCGCGACCTTCTCGAAGTCGCGGAGAAATGCCAACCCCAGACCACGCGCCAGGCCACATGGGCCCAGGCCAAGCTCAAAGAGACCGCCACCCAGATCCTGGTGAGCTGACAAACGAGAGGAATCGCCATGCCGAAGACAGACAGCGACGGGAACGCGAAGGACAGCGAGCTGCCCTCGACGCTGCAGCGAAGCGACCAGAAGGCCAAGGACACCTTCGCCAAGGCCTATGACTCGGCGGAGGAGGAGTACAGCGACGAGTCCCGTGTCGCGCGGACCGCCTGGAGCGCCGTCAAGCACACGCACGAGAAGGTGGGCGACCACTGGGAGCCCAAGGACGGCAAGGGACCCTCGGATTCACGCTCGGAGAGCGGCGGCCCGAACCCCTCCGGAGAGTCGAAGGGCGGGGTGGACGCCAACGCCAGCAAGGACCACCTCTACGAGCAGGCGCAGCGGCTCGACATCGAGGGCCGCTCCGACATGACGAAGGACGAGCTCGTGGAGGCGCTGCGCAAGGCCAACGACCGGAAGACGAGGGAGAGCCGAGACGACTCGTGAGCCCGGCAGGAGGAGGACCGCCCCGCCCCTGCCACACCGAGGATGTGACCACAGAATGAACCACACCAGTGACCGGAAATCACTCTCACTCACCGGTTCAGTGGCGCTGGGCACGGGGGTCATGATCGGCGCCGGCATCTTCGCGCTGGTCGGCCAGGTCGGCGAGCTGGCCGGCGGGTGGATGCCGTGGGCGTTTCTCGCCGGCGCGGTGGTCGTGCTGTTCAGCACGTACTCGTACATCCGGTACTCGGCGACCAACCCGTCGTCCGGCGGAATCGCCATGCTGCTCAAGGCCGCGTACGGCCCCGGCGTGGTCGCCGGCTCGTTCTCCCTGTTCATGTACGTGTCGATGATCCTCGCCGAGTCCCTCCTCGGCAGGACCTTCGGCACCTACCTCCTGCGCGCCTTCGACGTCAGCGACCCGGGCATATGGGTGCCGGTCCTCGCCGTTCTCGCCATCGCCTCCGCCGCGGCCGTGAACCTGGTGGGCAACCGACTGGTGGAACGCTCGGCCATGATCACCGCCGCGGTCAAGATCGGCGGGATCGCCGCGCTGGCCATCGCCGGGATCCTCGCCACCGGCGTGGGGTCACTGTCCCGGCTGGTCGACGCCGGTGACCGCACCCCGCCGGATCACGGGTGGGCCGGATTCCTGGCCGCCGTGGCGTTGACGATCCTCGCCTACAAGGGCTTCACCACGATCACCAATCACGGCGCCGACCTGCGCAGGCCCGAACGCAACCTCGGCAGGTCCATCCTCATCTCCATCGCCCTGTGCACGATGCTCTACCTCCTGATCGTCGTCGCGGTCAGCGGGAGCCTGAGCGTGCCGCAGATCGTCGAGGCCCGTGACTACGCGCTCGCGGAAGCGGCCGCGCCGCTCTTCGGCCCGTGGGGAGTGCGCCTCACCGTGATCGTGGCGGTCGTGGCGACCCTGTCGGGACTCATCGCGAGCCTGTTCTCCGTCTCGAAGCTCTACGACATGCTCCGGGACATGGGGCAGGCCCCGGGGCTGCCGGGCCGGGAAGGCCACCAGTCGCTCTACATCACCGCGGGCCTGGCGATCCTCATGGCCGCCTTCTTCGACCTGTCCAGGATCGCGGCCCTCGGCGCGATCCTCTACCTGACGATGGACATCGCCATCCACCTGGGCGTCATCCGCCGACTCCGGGACGAGGTCGACGCCACCGTGTGGATCCCGTGCGTCGCCATCGTGCTCGACCTGGCCGTACTGGTCCCCTTCGTCGCTCTCAAGGCGGGGTCGGATCCGCTGACCATCGCCCTGACGGCGGGCGTCGCCCTCGCGATCTTCGCCGCGCAGTGGGTCACCGTCAGGCGCCGCGGCGATGACGATCGCGAGGGGGACGAGCACGAACACGCCGGGGCGTGAACGGCGCGCCCGTCAGTCGCGGTCGCGGTGCCTCGCCTCCGCACGGTCGGGCAGCAGATACTCGGCCGACACGGCGGCCGCCGCGGAACCCACGATCACCAGCACGAATCCGACGATGGCGACGTACGGCCCATAGGCGACCGACGCCTCGGCGGACAGCCCCGACAGGATCGGGTCCGCCGTGCCCGTGGAGCCGTACAGCACCCACATGAACGCGAGGTGGGCGATGAGGACCAGCCCCGCCGTCACGGCGTTGAGGATCGCGAAGATGCCGAGCCGGGCCACGAGCGTGACCACGGTGAGGAACGACAGCGCCACCAGGCCGAGGAAGTTCACCGGGGTGATCTCCCTCAGCCCCAGCACCTCGGGCAGCACGAGGCCGGAGAGCGACTGCCCGCCGCCGGTCACCCACGGCAGGTAGAGGCTGAGCAGGGCGATCGCCAGACCGACGAAGGCGACCGGGGCGCCGATGCGGCTCTGGATGATCGGGATCGCCTTCTTCCTCCTGGCCGGCGTGCCGTCCGTGGAGGCCACCGGCTCGGGAGCGTGGGTCGCGTGAGCAGCCATGATGATCACCCTTCCGTGTTGTCCCACATGCGGTATGTGAGGTACACCACAGACTATGTTGATATGACACCTTTCGCTACCCCTGCGGCTATGAGTTCTCTGAATTTCCGGCCCGCCGCAGCAGACGGATCGGCTGCCCGTCCTTCGGGAACGGCAGCGACTTCATGTCCATCGGGGCCGTATAGTCCGGGTCGACGTGCCACTCGAAGGTGCGCAGCAGGTGATGCAGCACGAGTGAGACCTCGGCGCCGGCGAAGTGCATGCCGATGCACTTGTGCACGCCGCCGCCGAAGGGCTGCCACGCCTGACGGTGGACCTTGTCCTCGCGGCGCTCGTCGGAGAACCGGCCGGGGTCAAAGACCTCCGGATCGGGCCAGTACTGCTCGAGGTGGTGGGTGAAGTAGGGGGCGATCGCCACCATCGTCCCCGCCGGGATGAAGTGACCCAGCACCTCGGTGTCCTTGACGGCCGTGCGCGCGATCGTGGGCACCGGCGACACCAGGCGCAGCGACTCCTTCATCACCAGGTCCAGCGACCTCAACTGCGAGAGCTGTTCATAGCTGATCGTGTCGCCCGGAATCGCCAGGGACTCCTCGCGGCACCGCTGCTGCCACTCGGGGTGCTGGCCCAGGTACTGCATCATCGTCGAGATGGTGATGGTGGACGTGTCGTGCGCGGCCATGAGCAGGAAGATCATGTGGTTGATGACGTCGTCGTCGCTGAACCGCTCGCCGTCGACCTCCACCCGGCACAGCACGGAGAACAGATCGTCGCCGTCGCCCGCCCGCCTGGCCGGCAGGTATTCGCGGAGGAACTCCTCCACCCGGCGTCGACCAACCAGGCCGCGGTGCCAACGCCCGCCCGGCACGGGGTACCGCACGAGCGCGGTCGCCGCCTGGACACAGTCGATGAACGCGGCGTTGACCTGATCGAGGCGCGCCTGGCTGGCGCCGGGGGCGCCGCCCATGAAGACCTCCACCGCGAGGTTCAGCGTCAACTGCTTGAGCCGGGGATAGACCTCCACGCGCTCCCCCGGCTGCCACTGCTCGACGGCGGTGCGGACCGCCGGGTCGATCGCTGCCGCGTACCTGGCGAGGCGGTCGGAGGTGAACGCCTCCTGCATGAGGCGGCGGTGGGCCATGTGCTCGTCGAAGTCCAGGAGCATCAGGCCGCGGTCGAAGAACGGCCCGATGAGGAACTGCCACGCCTCGCCGTTGGCGAACGCCTTGTCCCGGTTCTGGAGGACCACTCCCGACGCCTCCGGCCCGAGCAGCGCCACGATCCTCGTCCCGAACGCGCGGAACCACGAGACCGGCCCGTACCGGTGGTAGCGCTTCTCCCACAGCCGCATGGGATCCCGCAGGTAGTCCAGACCGTGACCGAGGAGCGGTAGACCACCGTCTCCCGGGACCGGAGCCAGCCCACTGTCCATCGGTGCCTTCGCCAGCGTTCGTGTCACGAGCATCCCCTGACCTCCGAGTGGAGACGTCCGTTCGCGACGGCCCCACCACCTGTCTGACAGACGGTCCTGTCAGTTTGGAACGAGTTTGAATCAGACAGGGGGCCCTGTCAAGATTGAGGGATGAACGCGACCCCGCGCCGCTACCGAGGCGTCAGCGCGGAGGAGCGGCGCGCATCCCGCCGGCGCCAACTCCTCGACGCGGCCCTGGAGCTCGTCGGCACCCGCGGTGTCGAGCGGACGACGATGACGGCGATCTGCGCGGAGGCCGGCCTGACGGAGCGCTACTTCTACGAGAGCTTCACCGCCCGTGACCAGCTGCTCCTCGCCCTCGTCGACGAGATCGCCGACCAGGTCCGTACCGCCGTCCTGGCCGCACTCTCCGACACCGAGGGCGACGCCGCGGCCAGGGCCCACGCCGCCCTGGCCGCCTTCGCGGCACTACTCACCGACGACCCCCGCAAGGGACGGGTCGCGATCATCGAGTCGGCCACCGTCCCGACCCTCCGCCAGCGCCGCCACGAGCTGTACCGCGACTTCGCGGCCCTCGTCGTGACCCAGGCCCGGACACTGTTCGGGGACCGCGCCCTGCCCACCCCCCGGGACGAGATCAGCGCCCGCCTCCTGGTGGGCGGCCTGGGCGAACTCATCACCGCCTGGCTCCAATCCGAGACCAGCGCGAGCATCGACGACATCGTCGACGAGGCGACCCGGTGGTTCACCGTGGGCATGCACGCCTGACCCGCCGGCCGACCACAGTCGACGACTTCCCCGCCGCTACGCCGCCCACCGGGCACGGAACACGTCCCGGGGCAGCGGATCCGTCCACCTCCCCGTGGCGGCGAGATCCGCGGTGAGTCGGCCGATCTCGTCCGCGGCCATGACACCCCGCTCTCCCTCGACCGCCAGAACGGTGCGGTCGTCCACACGGTCGATGTAGGGGTGGTTGGTACTGGTGGCGCACACCAGACACGGGCGCGTGTGCGCCCGCCCCAGGCGGACGCCGGGCAGGAGATCGGTCAACACCGCCAGCGCGTCGTCGACGTCCGCGGAGGCGCCGCCGGTCCGCACCCAGGACGCGATCTCCTCGGCAGAGCCCAGGGGCGTCTCGCGCACACTGCTGCCGGCGACCTTGAGGTACCAGCGACCGTCCGGGTACCGAACCGGCGGCATCACCACTCCGCCGAACTGCTGCGCGCCGTCGCGATGCTTGAGATACATCGTCGCGGGCAGGTCGATCCCGCCCGGATCGTCGACCTCCACCAGCACGACGGTCGCCCCGAGGGTGAACAGCTGCAGTGGCCGCGGCAGCAGGCCGGAGGCGTTGACGGCGGCGCCGAGCGCGAGCACGATCGACCGACCTCGCAGTCGCACTCCCCCGGCCGTGACGACCACCTTGTCGTCGTCGTTGTGGTTGTTGTCGTCGTTGTTGTCGTCGTCATCGCCGCTGTCATCGCCACCCCCCGCGCCGCCCTCGAGCGCGACCACCTCGTCCCGGACGAGTACCGCCCCCGCCGCCGACGCGGCGGCCAGTTCGGCACGGACCAGCGCCCGCGGGTTGACGATCATCCCGCCGGGTTGCACCACGCCCACGTGGCCCGGTTCGAACCGCACCGCGGGGTACCGCCGACGTAGGCCCTCCTCGTCGAGGAGGTGCACGTCGACGCCCAGGTCGCGGGCGTTGGCGGCCAGGACGTCGCGGTCGAACCACTCCCCGGCCGCGTCACCGGCGGCGTCGGCGGGGTTGACCGAGAGGCACTCGACGCCGGTCGTGAACTCGACCCCTGTGCGGCGCGTGAGCTCGGGGAACCGGCGGATCGACCGCGTGGTGAGCACCCCGGTGACCACGGGGATCTCGAGAACGTGGCACATCCGACCCTGGTCATAGTGCCCGGCCCACGTGCCCTGATGGTCGGCGAAGCCCGCGGGCTCCTCGGGGCCGATCACCAGGACGGAATCCCCCCGCTCGGCCAGGTGCCGGGCGGTCGCGGCGCCGATCGGCCCGGCGCCGATGACGATGTGGTCGTAGGTGGGATCGGCGGTCATGGGTCCCCTGGACGGTCGCTGAGCGGGTGGACTGATGCTGCGAGTGCATCACACTTAAGTCATCACAGTGTGCACTTAGGGCGAGGTAGTCTCAACGAAATCCACCAGACCGGATCCGGGGGCGCGAACGTGGAGCAGGAACCGCCGACCCGGCCGCCCGCGCCGAGACCGGAACGGCGCCGGGTTCGCGAGGGCGGCCGGAGCGACCGCGTCCGTCGCACCGTCGGGGAGGCGGTCCTGTCGCTCCTCGCCGAGGGGCGGTGGCAGTTCTCGATGGTGGAGGTCGCCGAACGGGCGGACGTGAACCGACGGACCCTGTACCGGTGGTGGCCGACCACCACCGACCTCGTGGCCGAGGCCCTCGACCAGCACGTCCTCCGGGTTCCCGTGCCGACGTCCGGGGACTGGGAGGGCGACGTGCGGGACTTCGCCCACGCCCTGGCCGCGTTCGCGGCCGACCCGGTGGAGCTCGCCACGGGCGCGCTCCTCGCCACTCGGTCACATCCCGAGCTCGCCGACGTGGTCACCGCGCGCTACCAACCCGCCCTGGACGCCTGGCGGCAGATGGCGTCGCTGGCGAGCGCGCGAGGTGACCTCAACCCCGACCTCGATCCGGACACCGTCGTGACCACGCTCGTGGCACCGCTACTCCTGACGCCGCTCATGAGCGGCCGCCCGCTGCCCCCGGACGCCGTGGACCGGGTGGTCGACGTGATTCTCGCCGCCACCCGGCCGCGGTGACCAACCGCGCTGACGGGCGACGCACGACCGGAGTGCCCGCCGCACACAGCATTCACTTAGACTCTGCTCAACTTCGTGAGCCAGAACACAATCAGTCCGGGGGGACCGTGCCACTTCGTCGAACCGCGATGCGCGCAGCCGCATTCGCCACCGCCATCGCCACCGCTGTCGCCGGAGGGGCCCTGGTCGCCCCCGCCGCCGGAGCGCAGGGATCGTCCAACGACCCGGCGCCCGCCTTCTACCAGCCGCCGGCAGACCTGCCCGCGACCTCCGGCGAGCTCATCAAGACCGAGCCGTTCCCGCTGGCCGGAGCGATCCCGCCGATCCCCGGCGCCGAACCGATCTCCGACGGCGCCGGTCCGCTGTCCACCGACGCGCAGCGCATCATGTACACCTCCGTCGGGTCGCGCGGCCAGGCGATCGCGGTCACCGGCGCCTACCTGCAGCCGCGCGCACCGTGGACCGGACCCGGGTCGCGTCCGCTGGCGGTCGTCGCGCCGGGCACCCAGGGCCAGGCCGACCACTGCGCGCCATCCAAGACGTTCCAGAACCTCGCCACCGTCCGCACCGACCCGCCGGGCGTCGGGTTCGGGTACGAGCTCATCCAGGCCTACGCCCTGCTCGCCCGCGGGTACGCCGTCGCGATGACCGACTACGAGGGCCTCGGCACGCCGGGCCTGCACTCGTACATCAATCGCGAATCCCAGGCCCGTGCCGTCCTCGACCTCGCGCGAGTCGCGGCGTCGGTGCCGGGCGCCGACATCGCCCCGGACGCCCGCACGGTCTTCACCGGCTACTCCCAGGGCGGTGGCGCCGTCGCCGCGGCCGCCGAACTGCACCCGCAGTACGCGCCGGAGGTCAACCTCGTCGGCACCGCCGCGGGCTCTCCGCCGGCCGATCTGCTGGCCACCCTCGAGCAGGTCGACGGGACCGCGATCGCCGGCGTGATCGGCTACTCGCTCAACAGCCTGCTCGACGCCTACCCGGAGATGGGCCCGCTGATCGACCCGTACTTCAACGACCGGGGCCGGGCCATGCTCGCCACCACCGCCGACCAGTGCATCGGCGAGACCGCCGTCCAGTTCTTCCACCAGCGCACCACCGCCTACACGGTCTCGGGCCGGTCGGCCGGCGACATCGTGCGCTCCGAGCCGGTACTCACGGGATTCCTCGAGCGTCAGCGGATCGGCCGGCTCGCGCCCACCACACCCGTGCGCGTTCTCTCGCCCGTGAACGACGACGTCGTCCCCGGCCACCAGTCCCAGCAGCTCGGTCGCGACTGGTGCGCGCAGGGCGTCACCGTGGAGATGGTCATCGACCCGATGCCCCCAGTCGCGCCCGGCCTGGTGATCGGTCACGCCGCACCCATGCTCACCGGCCTGGAGGGCACCCTGCGGTACCTCGACGACCGCGTGCGCGGCGTCCCGGCGCCCAGCAACTGCGGGACCTACTGAGGCCGACTGCTCCGGGGGCCCGGCCCGCCGGGCCCGGCGTCGACAAGGCAGTTCCGCACACATTCGCCGAGAGGCAGGTGTGCGGAACGCTCTTGTCGATGCGCCCCACCGCGCACCCCCACCCTTGCGCAAGCAGATTGCGCAATCTGGTTGTAGACTCGTCGGAGTGACACCCGCCGACCCGCCCGCTGGACCACCCGCCGACCCGACCGCTACCCCGTCGCCCGACGTCGCCGCCCTGGCCGACGATCTCCGCCACGCGCTGCGCCCCCTGTGGCGACGGTTCAACTCCCACCGGACGTTGTCGATGGGCAAGGTCGGGATCCTGTCCCACCTGGAGCAGCGCGGACCCCTGGCCGCGACCGACCTGGCGGGCCTCGAGCGGATCAGCCACCAGGCCGTCGCCAACGCCGTCCGCGAACTACAGAATCTCGGACTCGTCTCCCGCAGCCCGGACCCCGCCGACGGCCGACGCACCCTCGTCTCCATCACCGCAGGCGGGTGCGAGCAGCTCCGCACCGAGCGCGCCGCGGGCCAGGACTGGCTGGCCCACGCGATCGCCGACCACCTCGATGACGCCGAGCGCGACCGTCTCGCGGCCGCGGTCCCCCTGCTCCGCCGCCTCGACTCCGAGGACGCCCGGTGACCCCTCACCGGCGCCCGGCGCCCCGCTGGTTCGTCCAGGCCCTGGTCTACGCCGCCCTGACCAGCTCGATCGTCAGTTCCCTCGGCATGCTGCTGGTGCCGTCGGTCTCCGCGGAGTTCGGCATCCCCGTGAGCACGGCGCAGTGGATGCTCACGGCCAACCTGCTCGTCGGCGCGGTCGCGACCCCGATCATGGGCCGCCTCGCCGACGGCCCCCATACCCGGAAACTGCTGCTGACCAGCCTCGGTGTGATCTTCCTCGGATCGATCATCGCCACCGTCGCGCCGAACTTCACCGTATTCCTCGTCGGCCGCGCGTTGCAGGGACTGCTCTACGGCACGGTGCCCATCACCATCGCCCTGGCGCGCCGACACCTCACCTACACCGAATCGCAGCCCACCATCTCGACGCTCTCGGTCACCGTGTCGGTGGGGATGGGACTGGGTTATCCGCTCACCGGCATCCTCGCGGCGACGTTCGACCTGCGGGCCGCGTTCGCCTTCGCGGCGCTGTTCGTGGCCACCGCGGCGTTCGGCGTCTGGCGCTTCATCCCTGCGGGCCCCGATCCGCTCGCGCCCCGCACGCCGTTCGACATCGGCGGGGCCCTGCTGCTGGGCGGCGGGCTGGCCGCGTTGCTGCTGTGGATCTCCGAGGGGCAGACCTGGGGTTGGGGGTCCGCGACGGCGCTCGTCGTCCTCGTGGTCGCGCTGAACACTCTGCTCTTCTGGATCGTGCACAGCATCCGTACCCTGCATCCCCTGGTCAACCTCCGCGTGGTCCGCCGGCCGGAGGTCCTGCTGGCCAACGCCACCGCGATCGGCCTGGGCACCGCGATGTACATTGGGTTGTCCATCGCGAGCCTCGTGGCGCAGGCACCCGCGGACACCGGTTTCGGCCTGGCCGTGCCACTGATGTGGGCGGGGTTCATGATGGCGCCGCTGTCGGTGGGCAGCCTGGTGGCCAACCGCACGGTCCGTGCCCTGTCCCGCCGCTACGACATGGCGGTGTTCCTGCCCGTCGGCGCGGCCGTGATGACAGTGGCGTCGGTGCTGTTGTGGTTGCGGCACGGCGACTTCTGGACGCTGGCGATCGGCATGTTCCTCTTCGGCGCCGGGATCGGCTCGGGTTACGCCGCGATGCCCGCGCTCATCGCCCGCAGCGTGGCGGTGGACCAGCTCGGCAGCGCGGTGAGCTTCAACCAGGTGCTCCGCACGGTCGGCGGCGCGGTCGGCGCGGCCCTGTCGGCCGCCGTCCTCGCCGCGCACCCCTCCGACTCCGCGTACTCGACCGACGAGGGCATCACCATGGCGTTCGGCGTGGGTGTGATCTGCTGCGCGACAGTGATGCTCGCGTTGGTGCTCCATGCCGTCACGGGTCGACGACGACGAGCCCAGCAGTAGCCCCGGCGTCCCGCATTCTGCGCGCGATCGCACTCGGGCATGCGCGACGGAATCGACCGCCCCCGCGGGTCGGAGTCAGGCCCAGGGGGTCGTGGCCTGGAGCACCGCTTCCTGCAAGGCGCTCGTACGCAGTTCCGTGACGGTCTGGTACCCGGGGTCGGCGACCATCTCGCTGAACGCGGCGCGACTGGGGTATCGGACCAGCAGAACGGCATCCCAGTCCTGGCCGGTCTCGGCGACCAGGGCTGTGGAACCGTCACCCGCGTAGAGAACCTCAGCGCCGTAGCGGGGGAGGAACGTCTCGTTCAGCGCCGCAGCGTACTTCGCGTAGTCCTCTCGCCCACCATCGGCGAACCGGAGCAGGTTCAGCATCACGACCGGGCCGCCGGGGTCGTCGGCGAGGTAGCGCTTGAGGTCTCTTCCGCGGGGATCGATAGCCATCAGGCGAGTATCGCCGCCAGTCCCGCGACGGTGGCGCGAACGGCCATCATCATTTCTTCTGCCGACGGCTTCCGCCGTGCCAGTCCTCCTGCGTGCCGACCGTGTCCGCGTCGACTCCGAACGCGGCGAGCTGCGGCTTCTCGCGCAGGCTGCGCTTGAGCTCGGCGAAACCCGGGAAGCGGGCGAGCCCCACCACGTGGTCCCAGAGCTCGGCCGCCGAGTCCTCGTGTGGCAGCCGGCTGATCACGGGTCCGAAGAAGGCGACGCCGGTCGGCGGTTCGAAGTGGATGATGGGCGTGCCCACGTCCTTGCCCGTCAGCGAGAGCGCCTCGTCGGTCTCCCGGCGGATCTCGGCGTCCCACGACTCGTCGTCGACGGCGTCCGCCAGTTCGAGCGGCAGATCAGCGTCGGCGAGGACCAGCCTGGCGAACTCGCTCGTGCCGCGCCGCTCACGCTCGTCGCCTTCGCTGCGGTCGTCGCCGGCGTCCGGAGCGGTGTCGAAGATGCGCGCCCCGAAGGCGGCGTACAGCGGCGCCATCGCCTCCCGGCCGTGCTCGGCTCGCGCTCGAGCCGCCACTCTCAGGAGCCGCAGCCCGGCGGTGTGGCCGGCTTCGTACTCAGGGGGGAAGTGCGCGTCGTAGTCGACACCGGCGTTGACCAGGCGCAACGAGATGAACCGCCAATCGACCGTGTAGTCGCGCTGCGCCTGCACCTGGCGCACCCACTTGCTGGTCATCCAGGCGAAGGGGCAGACCGGGTCGAAGTAGAAGTTGATGTCGGCGTCCATGCGCCCACCCTAGCCAGGTGTTCCGGCCGCGCAGCCCGCTGGCGCATAGCATGGTGCGAACCCGGTGACCAGGAGGTCTCTACGTGACCGAGACGCCAGTCAATCCCGAACAGCACCAGGCCGACGGGCCTGGACTTCGCCGCCCGCAGGTGATCGTGTTCGATGTCAACGAGACCCTGTCCGACACCACGGCGATGGCGGCCCGGTTCTCCGACGTCGGGGCACCCGGCTCGATGTATCCCCTGTGGTTCGCCGACCTCCTGCGCGACGGCTTCGCCCTCACCGCCGCAGGTGCCGCTCGCCCGTTCGCTGACATCGGCACCGGGCTCCTGCAGGTCATGCTGTCGGAGGTGGAGCTCGACCGACCTCTCGACGAGGCGATTGAGCACATCATGAGCGGGTTCGTCGGACTCGATCCTCATCCCGATGTCGCCGACGGCGTCTCGGCGTTGACGGAGCTGGGGATCCGATTGGTCACCCTCAGCAACGGTTCGACACAGGTCGCCGAGAAGCTGCTCACGTCAGCCGGTGTGCGACGCGACTTCGACTTGCTGCTGTCGGTCGACTCCGCCGGCGCGTGGAAACCAGCCGCCCCTGCCTACGAGTTCGCACTCGAGCAGTGCGCCGTTGCCCCCTCGGACGCCATGCTCGTGGCCGTCCATCCCTGGGACATCGACGGCGCCCACCGGATCGGTATGCGAACGGCATGGATCAACCGCACCCACGGCATGTACCCGAAGCATTTCACCAGCCCGGACCTCGAGGTCACGGACATCACGCAGTTGGCCCGCCGCCTCAGGTGAGTACAGCCCCTCGGTGCGGAACCTAGATGTACTGCCCACGCAGGTTGTGTACGCGGTCTGCGGGTGAGGCGCCTCGTAGCGCGGTGTGGCCGCGGTGGAAATTGTAGTGGTGCAGGAATGCGGGTAGGCGAGCCGCGCGGTCGGATTCGCTGACGTACGCGGTGGCGTAGGCCCATTCCTCGAGCATGGTGCGGTTGTAGCGCTCGACCTTGCCGTTGGTCTGCGGGCGGTACGGGCGGGTGCGCTTGTGTGCGATATTGCCTCCGAGGGCCTCGGCGAAGGCGTGGGAGCGGTAGCAGGAGCCGTTGTCGGTCAGCACCCGCCGCACGGTGATCCCGGCGTCGGCGAAGTAGGCGTGGGCCCGGTGCCAGAATCCGGCGGCGGTCTCCTTGCGCTCGTCTTCTAGGAGCTCGCTGTAGGCCAGGCGTGAGTGGTCGTCGACGGCATTGTGGATGTACCAGTAGCCCATCCCGCGTTTGCGGTCACGTTTGCCCTTGGCGCGGCCGTGGACCTTGTGCCCGCCTCCGTCGGGGATGCGGCCGAGCTTCTTGATATCCACATGCACCAGATCCCCCGGCGCCTCGTGCTCGTAGCGACGCGGGCGCCGCGTGTGCGCCCGGACGGGCGCGCCGGTGGCCGGGTCGGTGAACGCCAACCTGACGCAGCCGTAGCGGGACAGGATCTTGTGCACCGTGGACGGTTGCATGCCCAGGTGGTAGGCGATCCGGGCCGGGCCCCACCGGCGGGATACGCGCAGACCGAGCACGCGGCGTTCCCGCCGCCGCGGCGTCTGGGTCGGGCTGTGGTGCGGGCGGCTGGAGCGGTCGACCATGCCGTCCTTGCCCAGCTGCCGGTACCGGCGGGCCCACTTGCGGGCGGTGGTGACCGAGACACCGAACCGCTCCGCCGCTCGCCGCGGTACCCAATCGTCCTCGACGACACACCGAGCCAGACGCAGTCTTCCCGTCGGAGTCAGCGGGGCGTTAGCGTGGGACATGAAGACCTCCGTTGTGGGTGTGGTTGCTTGGTCGCTTTCACACCTCACACGGAGGTCTTCCTCATGTCATCCCGCCATGCCGACCGGTGACACAACGTCCGTGGTCAGTACATCTAGCGGGTTCACCTGCGACAGAGAGGCAACGGCGTGCCACAGGATCTCGTTCTCTTGCCCCTAAGAGTGGAGTCCACTGTGGGGGAGACCGGTTGCCAATGTCTCGGTGACGCGAACACTCAGCTCCGGCTTGTCGTGGCCTCCGGTGTGGGTGAACGTCCCAAGATGGGACCACATCGAGTCCACGAGCGGCTGGAGGAACAAGCGGCCCAGCTGAGTGACGATGACGTCGACCACCTGGACAGCATCGGCGCGGACCCTGGACGCCGCGCCAGATTCCCGCATAGCCGCCACTTCCCGGTGTGTCAGCTCGGTGAGTCGCTCGAGTAACTCACCTCGCTGACCGCCGGGATCTAGCAATGAGCGGCGCAGGTAGTTCACCACCTCGGGACGCCTGACCAGCATGTCGGCAACCGCGTCGTTGCGGATCCGGGCGATGTCGGCGCCTGGGATGTCCACGGGCGCCGAGGCAAGTGCGGTAGCGAAATGCTCTACGACCAGTCGCTCGACCGCCTCGCGAAGGCCGTCCTTCGTGCCGTAGTGATGGACCACGAGACCCACCGTCACTCCGGCCGCGGTTGCCACGGTTCGCAACGAAGTGCCGTCCTCGCCGTTGGCGGCGTAGAGATCCAGTGCGGCGTTGCGGATGCGCGCCTTGGCAGTGAGATCCTGGCCCGCGGCGCCTGGTGCGGAACGATTCACGCGGTTCCCCTTCAGTTGCGGTCGAGCCTACGGACCCCAAACTAGACTATACGTCGGTACCGCTTACTGTATGTTCGTACAGTACAAGGTGTCCCGGCTCAGTCGGCCTTGTCGACCTGACTATCGTGCCGTCGACAGCCAGTTGCTCAGGCCACCCGCATCGGGCCTCAGGGCCCCTTGGACGTCCCGGTCAAAGGTTGGGTCACGGGTCGGACGTGCGGGTGTCGGCGATATCTCCGTCGCCACAAGCCGAGGTATCGCACCCAGTACAACTTCATCGACAGGAAGGTCTGGACATGGACACATTTCGCGACAAGGCCGGCGAGCCGATAGGTACCGATATCGACAACTGGGTGGCCTCGTTCACGCGCATGGAATCCGGTTCCTCCGAGCTTCCTCCCCACCACCCCAACTGCCTTGGCTGTGGACCAGAGAACCCGAATGGTCACTTCCTCTCGGTACGGCGTGACGGAGACGGCGTCGTCGCACACCACCAGTTCGACCAGCGCCACGTCGGGGCACCGGGCATTGCACACGGCGGCGCGGTAGCGACCGTGATTGACGACCTCTTCGGCTTCTTGCTGTATTCGGTCGGCGAGCTCGCCGTGACGCGCCGTCTCGAGCTCGAGTATCTTGCGCCAGCACTACTCGACACCCCGTACATCCTGCGCGCTGCAGTTCGGTCTCGCGATGGCCGGAAATTGGACCTCAAGTCCACGATGGAGGATGCAGAGGGCCGCACTGTTATTACTGCCACTGCCCTGTTCATCGTGGTCGAGGTTGAACACTTTTTGCAGTCACAGAGAAACTCGAGGGCTTAGGCCAAACTCACCGCCGCGAGCACCAGGCCCGAATACGTCGAGGGTGTCGGCGGAGCCTGAAGCTATTGAACGCCACGCCCAAAGAAAGGGCGAAGCTGAAGGCACCGTGCATTGCCAGTTGCCCTGTACGAGTCAACCAAGTGGCAGCGCTACCTACGACGGAACCCCGTCGGCGGGTGGCCGGTCCAGTGCTTGAAAGCGTGTGAAAAGCTGGCGAGGTCGCTATATCCGAGGTCCGTGGCGATCTCGCTCGCGGACACAGATCCGTCCAGTAAACGAAGAATCGCGTACTCACGAATGACCGACTGGCGCAGTCCGCGATAGGTCATCCCTTCCTCAGAGAGGCGCCGCTTAAGTGTGCTCGTAGAGATGGAGAGTTCGTCTGCAATCCACTGACTTCCACAATCTGCGGGACGCTTCTCTATCAGACGTCTCACCTTGTCCGAATACGAGGCGATTTTACTCCGCTCGTCGAGCCTTCGCTGCAAGTCACTGATAGCGAGTCGATACGCCACGGGGTCAGAGAACCGGCAGACGTGATTGACCGCGTCAACGGGAAAATGCAGAATGGACAGTGAAGCGTCAAATACCAGGCGACCAGCTAACCGATCCTGATCCACGGGCAGACCTTCCGGAGCGGGCCAACCCAGTGAGAGTGTGATGTCTGGTGCATCGCCAACGAGTATATTCAGCAGCCTCAGCAGGACCGCACCACAGTAGGTGACCACTAGGGAGTCTAGGACTCGATCGCCCGTCTGCCCATTGAGCGCGACAGACACTCCGTGTCCACCTGCGTAGAACTGCGCACTCAGGGCTGGAGTTATTAGCGGCAGGTAGGCAAGCAATTCCAATATCTCGCCTGCGGAACCTGCGCTTACTAGTGGGACGCTTAATGGTCCGAAGGACGTCAGATGAGCATGCTGGGCGAACGCCAAACCGAGGGTCGTTGCTTGGTCAACGTCGAGGTCGGGCAAGGCTTCCCTGATCCACCGCAGGGGAACTTGGGCGTTGATGGCGAGAAGTGACTCGACGTCGCTTCGCTCACGATCCATGATCTCGCGAAACCGTGCAACGGCGTCTTGCTCCAGAACTGGGCTCTCAAGTAACTGCGCGAACACGAGCGGTGGCACGCCCTCGCGATCAAGATTCATCGCCCCCGCCTTCTGAGCCAAATTAACAAGCTTCTGCCCTCAATCAACCTAGCCGCAGTCGTCGTTGTTAGCAATGCTGTGAGCAGCTTTTACCCGAACAACCATGCAGGAGCCAGCGATGACAGTCGTAACCTTCGTCTCACATGAGGGAGAGAAGCACGTGGTGCCCTTAGAGGAGGGGCAGTCACTCATGCGGATCGCCGTCAACAACGCGGTGCCCGGGATTGACGCTGACTGCGGAGGCGAAGCCGCGTGCGGCACGTGTCATGTCATCGTTGATCCGCAGTGGTCCGAACAGGTCGGCCTCTCGGGAGCAAGTGAAGAGGAAATGCTCGCAATGAACCCGGAAAGGCTGCCGACCTCTCGACTGTCGTGCCAGATGACCGCGTCCGCGGATTGGGACGGCCTGGTCGTCCAGGTGCCAGAGTTCCAGATGTAACGACGAAGGGATCAAGAGTCGTGTCAAGCAATCATGTAGAAGTCGGGGACAGAATCCGGTCGGCCATCCCGATGGATCTTCAGATCCGGGGCGCCCATCTGTACGACAGGACTCGGCGCTGGGTGACAAGGACGAATGGGAAGAAGCTCTTCGTAGAGAGTCCCATTCCTCCCGTCGAGGATGTCGAGCTCGCCGACATCGACCTCAGTAATCCCTTTCTCTATCGCCAAGGCCGCTGGCAGTCCTACTATGAGCGCCTGCGAAACGAGGCTCCGGTCCACTTTCAGCCCAACAGTGCGTTCGGGCCGTTCTGGTCAGTGACCCGACATGAAGACATCATCGCGGTCGATAAGAACCATGAGGTCTTCTCCGCCGAGCCGATGATAGTGATCGGGGCCCCGCCTCGTTTTCTCGATATTGAGATGTTCATCGCGATGGACCCACCGCGCCACGACGTGCAGCGAGCAGCTGTGCAGGGGGTGGTGGCGCCGAAGAACCTGCGCGAGATGGAGACGCTCATTCGGTCTCGGGTTCGCGAGGTACTAGACGACTTGCCGGTGAATCAGCCGTTCGATTGGGTCCAGGCTGTCTCGATCGAACTGACAGCTCGAATGCTCGCGACGCTCTTGGACTTCCCATACGAGGAACGTCACAAACTCGTGTACTGGTCAGATATTGCAACTTCGTTCGAGGAAGCGAACGGTGGTCCTGCGGACCTCGACGAGACGTTCGACGGAATGCGCGAGATGGCGAGCGGTCTGAGTTCTCTGTGGTACGACAAGAAGGCTCGGTTAGCAGAGGGGGAGGAACCCGGTTTCGACCTGGTCACCATGCTGCAGAGCAACGAGAACACCAAGGATCTGATCGACCGCCCGATGGAATTCATGGGCAACTTTGTGCTGTTGATCGTCGGAGGGAACGACACGACCCGGAACTCGATGAGTGGTGGCGTTCTGGCGCTGAACCGGTTCCCAGACCAGTTCGAAAAGCTCAAGTCCAACCCTGACCTGATCCCCAACATGGTCTCCGAGATAATCCGGTGGCAAACGCCGCTGGCCTACATGCGCCGAATCGCCAAGACTGACACTATCTTGAACGGTCAGTTCATCCGTAAGGGTGACAAGGTCGTGATGTGGTACGCCTCAGGCAACCGCGACGAGCGTGTGTTCGAGCGGCCCGATGACTTCATCATCGACCGGGCCAACGTCCGCAACCACATCTCCTTCGGGTTCGGCGTACACCGGTGCATGGGCAACCGACTGGCCGAAATGCAGCTGCGGATCCTCTGGGAAGAGCTGCTCCCCCGCTTCGAGAACATCGAGGTCGTCGGCGAACCCGAGTACGTGCAGTCCAACTTCGTGCGGGGTATCAGCAAGATGATGGTGCGCCTCACCCCGAAATCCGGCACATGACATCGCAGCGAGCCCTCATCATCGGTGCCAGCCATGCCGGAGCCCAACTCGCGGCGAGCCTACGGCAGGACGGGTGGAGCGGTGAGATCGTCCTCATCGGCGAGGAGCCCACGGTGCCCTACCAGCGCCCGCCACTGTCGAAGGCGTATCTCGCCGGGAAAACCACCCTCGACGAGATCACCATCCGCAGTTCGGACTTCTACTCCAAGCAGCGAATCCAGCTTCTCAACGCGCACGTGGAGGCGATCGACCGCTCGGCTGGGCACATCGTTATGAGCACCGGCGACACACTGACATACGACAAGCTCGCGCTGTGCACGGGAGCCCGCCCTCGTCAGCTCCGCGTTCCTGGGGCCGATCTCCCCGGGGTCCATTACCTTCGTACCGCCGCAGACGTCGAGTTGATCCGCACGTCCGCCGCCCCCGGGCGGCGGGTGGTGATCGTCGGGGGCGGCTACATCGGACTTGAGACGGCCGCCTCACTACGGGCACTGGGCCTGGAAGTCACCGTGCTCGAGGCGACCACTCGCGTCCTCAAGCGGGTCACTGCTCCCGACGTATCAACGTTCTTCGAGCGGATCCACCGAGAGGAGGGCATCGATATCCGAACGGGCGCCAAAGTCGCAGCATTAGTCGGAGACGATTGCGTCCGGGAGGTCACACTATCTACTGGCGAGTCGATTCCGACTGATCTGGTCATCGTGGGTATCGGTGTTGAACCGAGAACAGAACTCGCCGAGGCGGCGGGCTTGACCCTGAACGATGGTGTGGTGATCGACGAGCACGCCCGAACCAGTGACCCAGCCATCGTTGCCGCCGGAGACTGTGCCAGCAAGTACATCTCTCGATACGGTCGCCGAGTCCGGCTGGAGTGCGTACCCGGAGCAACCGATCAGGCGAAACTCGCCGCGGCTACCCTTTGCGGGAAGTCCAAGAGCGCAGTGTCGCTGCCCTGGTTCTGGTCAGATCAATACGATCTCAAGCTGCAGATCGCCGGTCTCAACACCGGTTACGACGAAGTCGTCCTCAGCGGTGACCCCACCCGGGACCGCGACTTCAGCTGCTTCTACCTCCGTGATGGCGCACTCCTTGCTGCAGACTGCATCAATCGTCCCCGTGATTTCATGCTCAGCAAACAGGTCATCACACAGCAGCGTCCTTTCGTCCGGACCGATTTCGCCCATACGGGTTCTCCCGATTCCTTGCGCAATGGGTAAGCCAGTCCCGAGCGAGACTCGCACGGTCAGCGGCGGAGCCTCGACGAACGGCGCTGACATCCCACTGGCGCAGCAAGAGAGCCCGGTTCGTGCCCGCCTGCCGTTCAGAAAGGAACTCTGATGACTCGCCAGACGCTCATCGAGAACTATCCACATCGGGTCGGGGGGCACTGCGGCTCAGCCGCGATGCGAGACCTCCTGCACTGGCAAGGCCTCGGCTGGGAAGAACCGCCCGATGAAGGTCTCGTCTTCACCCTCGGGGGGTCACTTGGCCTGTCCTACTTGCGCTCGAGCGACCTCTTCCCGCCGCTTTATCTGGTAGGGAGAGACTCCGATTTCGAAGTAAATCTCCCCCATCTACTGGGCGCACAGGTCCAAGTGCTCACGACCGACGATCCCCGAGAAGGATGGTCGTGGATTAGCCAGGAGGTCGATGCCGGAAGGCCAGCCCTGATATGGGGCGACATCGCGGAGTTGCCCTACCTGCGGGTTCGGCTCCAAATGAGTCGCCACGATATCGTGGTAATTGGTTACGACGAGGCGGAGAGGATCGCCTTCGTTGTTGACAACGACCGTGCCGAGGTCCAAAAGGTTCCGTTCGACGCTCTCGCTCGAGCACGGTCGTCGATGTCATTCCCACAACCGACACGTCACACCACGTACCGCATCGCCTGGCCGCATGAGTTACCAGACCTTGCGCAGGTTGCCGCAGCGGCTTTCCGTCAATCGGCAGCGAACATGCGCCACCCAACTCCGCCAGGAGTCGTTGATCTCACGACCGCGGTGAGCGGTTCCGAAGGCTTAGCAGCGGTCGCCCAGCTCGCCGCTGATGTCCGGACTTGGTCCCATCTACCGGCTGACGAACTCGAGATCCTCTTATTCAGCTTGAGCGCTTTCATCGAGAAGGCCGGCACCGGTGGCGGCCTGTTCCGAAAGCTGCTCGCTGACGGCTGCGCGGACGTGGCACGTTTGACCGGTGACCTCGCGACCGAAGATCTCGCCGTAGCCGCCAGACACTGTGCACAGACATGGACGGAGGCCGGCCGAGCCGGGATCGAGCACGAGGTCGATGTGCGTACTCGGCTGGAACGTGTGGCTTCGGCGGTTAGCCTCCTGCCCACGCTCGAGCTTCAACTGGCTGAAGCTCTGGAGTCAGCTTCGCGATCGCTTGCAGCAGCCTGACTAATCGGGAAGTCAAAACTGGACGGTAGAAGTTCCGGCCGCACTCAGACTGCAGCGGATGGCTCGCCGCCGCTCGCACCGAAACGACCGGGCTCTAGGGTTGCCTCGCCACCTCCCCGGCGACCTCGGCGATCGAGCGGTCACACCCATCCGACAAGAAGAAGCCCCGATTTAGCGAGATCCGCCGGCGCCAGGGCGGTTCAGGTCGTGGATGGACTCGGCCGGGATGGGTTCGCCTCCCTGCTTGCGGGCAGCAAGAAAATCATCAACGAGTTGCACGCATCCGTCGTGGTCGACGGTGCAGAGCCCAGTAAGGCGAGCGAACACGACGGGACCCAGGAGTTGAACGATCGCGAAGGTGGTGTCGACGTTGCCGAGCTGTGCTCGAACGTCAGGATGTGTGAGGATGCGGTCAAAGGGCTGCCGGTATTCCTCGATGACTCGACTACGCAGTGAGGTGATCGCGGCCGAATCGGCAGGATCGCCGCCGACTGATCCGATTGACAGCCAAGCCAGAGTCGTAATGTTCAGCGGCGCCTGGTCAATCAGGTCGGCTTGGGCCGTGAGAAGCGCGATGAGTTGGTCGCGTACCGACCCACTGGTGGCAGAGACTTCGACGCGAGGCAACAGCTGCTCGAAGGTCGCCGCAAGCAACTGGGCGGTCCCGCCGAAATGCCGATAGAGCGTGGCCCGCGCAACCTTTGACATTCGAGTGACCGCCTCGACGGTAACCGCCTCTACACCGCCAGTGCTCAGGAGATGCGTGGCAGCGTCGAGCAATCGTTTTCGTGAGCGCAGCAGTCGCGGATCGAGCTGATCGTCGTCCGTAGCAAGCCGATCAGCACCCCAGTCGTTCACGCTCTCCCCCTTCGGCCGACGGTCACTTCTCGTCCAAGCTAACCTGTCCAGCCAGCCGGATACTGTGATACTACTTGTCTCAGACCAAGACCGATCATCTCACAGCAAGGGCCGGCGATGCACTCACCGCAACAGACCATCACCGAGTCATCCCGGTGGACCCGAGCCGAATGGTGGATGCTCACGGTGTCGTGCCTAGCCGTGGCGTTGGTCGTCGCGGCCATGGCCGCACTGTATTCGGCATTACCGGAGATTGCGGTAGAGACTGGAGCGACGCAAGCCCAGCTGACCTGGATCGTCGACGGCTACACGCTGGTACTGGCGTGCCTGGTCCTGCCCGCTGGAGCGATCGGTGACCGCTATGGCAGACGCGCAGTTCTCGTAATAGGCCTGGCGATATTCACCATTGCGTCCGCACTTCCCCTGCTGCTGTCTGACCCGGCCTGGTTGATCGCTGCGCGAGCGATTGCCGGGGCGGGCGCTGCACTGGTAATGCCCTCGACGCTATCGATTCTGACTGCTGGTTTCGCCGCCGTTCATCGCGGCCGAGCAGTAGGTGTGTGGGCTGGAGTCGCCGGCTCCGGAGCAGTGTTAGGCATCCTCGGCGCCGGGGTGTTGCTTGAGCGCTGGTCGTGGGTGTCGGTATTTGTCGGACTGACCGCAGCGGGAGCCCTACTGGCCGCGCTGGCATGCACGATCGCTGAGTCCAGCCAGCATGATCACCCTCCCGTGGACTGGGTGGGCGCGGCGGCAGCTGCAGTCGCGGTTGCGGGAATCGTATTCGCCACGATCGAGTTTCCCGCGCGGGGCTGGGCCGACCCGATCGTTCTCGCCAGCGCCGGGGCCGGCATGTTGGCGACAGCCTTTTTTATCCTGATTGAGCTGCGATCCTCGGCCCCCTTGTTGGATGTTCGGTTGTTCGCCAAGCGCGGCTTCAGCGCCGGCTCGTTGTCGGTGGCCATCCAATTCTTGGTCACTTTCGGGGTATTCCTACTCCTGGTGCAGTACCTGCAACTGATCCTGGGATACGGACCGCTGGCCTCGGCGTTGGGATTGGTGCCGATGACGGTCCCCCTGATCGTGATCTCGGTGATCGCCCCCCGACTGTCACAGCGATTTGGACTACGAGTGATGACCGTCGCCGGTCTGGTGACCATCGCAGTTGGCCTGATGCTGGTGAGCAGGCTGACCGTCGATGCACGTTACCTCGACCTGCTATGGCCGCTGTTGATCATGAGCGCAGGGCTCGGACTATGCACAGCCCCGGCGACCTACGCGATCATCGCCGAAACTCCGGAGAGCAAACACGGGGTCGCCGCCGCAGTCAACGATGCGGCCCGCGAGATCGGCGCTGCGATGGGGATCGCAGTGGCCGGCAGTGTGCTGGCCGCCGGATACACCCGCCACATCCAACCCGCCCTGCCTCAGTTACCCGAACCTGCCCGCGGTCCGGTCTCCGACTCCCTGGCCGCCGCCCTAGAGATCGCCGCACAAGCCGGACCAATGGCGCAACCATTGGTCGACTACGCCAAAGAGGCATTTGTCAACGGCAGCAGTCAGGCCACACTTACGTTGGCAATCCTCACCGCCGCAGCCGCAGTCTTGCTAGCGATCCTTGCCCCGGGCACTGCTCCGCGTGACCACAAGACCACGGCCAGTTCCACAGCACCGGCACACCGGGACAGCGTCGGATAGGTGGCCCGTCCGGCTTCCGGCTGCACTGACTCGTGCCTGGAGAAACTGCGCAAGGTCAGCAAGAACCGCGGTCCCTCCCGAGTGCCGAATCTCGGCGGTCGAGCTGCTGTGGCTAGCGATACCCACCATCTTCAGGGCGGGGGTCAGTGGCTGGTGCGTCCACGCCCGCCCGCTTCAACGCGCTGTAGTGCGCGGTAGAGCGTGGATCGGCCAACTCCGAGATTGCGGGCGCTCACTGATGGCCCCTCCCCTGCCTCGATGCGGGCCCGGGCTTTGTCGACCTGCTCGGCGGTCAGGACTCGCTTACGACCCTTGTACTTGCCCTTCGCCTTAGCGATGGCAATGCCCTCGGCCTGACGTTCACGAATGATGGCCCGCTCGAACTCGGCGAACGCCCCGAGCAGCGAAAGCATCAGATCGGCTCGAGGATCTTGGGCGCCGGCGGCGTAGGTAGCCCGTTCATGGACAAACTCCACACTCGCGCCCTTGGCAGTGACCTCACCAACGATCTGCTTGAGATCGACCAGGGAACGAGCGAGTCTGTCCATTGACGCGACGACGAGCTCGTCACCGTCGCGCAGGTACCCGATGCACTCTGTGGTTCCCCCCGAATCGTGGAGGGTTTCCTAGGCGGCTTCCGGTTCGGTCGCC
>NZ_JALJRF010000015.1:0-109314 GCF_024519835.1 Dietzia sp. Die43
CGCGGGCCATCAGGTCCAGTCCCTGGCCGCCGCACGTGACCGAGCGGCGGCGGGCTCGCTCTGCCGCGCCGCGCTCGGTGCGCCCCGGATCGACAGCATCCAGGAGTCGGTGCGCGTGTTCCTGGAGGCGGCGGGTCGTGCACTTTTCGGCGGCCAGGGCGATCAGCTGCGCTTCCAAGTGTGCGCGCGCCTCGTCGTCGTAGTCGTCGGGCAGGGCGGCCAGGGCGGTGTTGATGATCCTGAGGTGTCCGGCGGACAGGGCGCCGGCGGCGGTGGCGCGCATGCGGGCGGTGTCGGCGATGGCGGAGTCGTCGAGTCGGCCGCGCGCTTCCCCGGGGGCCAGGCCCAGGCCGCCGGTGAGCATCTGTCGCTCGTTGACGAACCCGATCTGCCGGGCGGTACCCGAGGTGCGGGCGGCGGCCAAGACGCGGGCCCGCGTGGCCCGGATGCGGCGTTGGGCCTGTTCGAGGGCGACCAGTTCGGCATGCAGCTCCGCCGGTGACACCTCCGCCCAGTCGCGCTCAAGGTGGGCATCGAGCGCGGACAGCACGACGGCCAGCTCCCTGCTGGCCGTGGCTCCCATCCCGGTGTCGCTCATGTGTTCGATTAGATCACCTGGGTACGACACAAACCCGTCGTCTCAGTTCACGCCGATGAAAGAGGACCGCAGCCGCGACCGTCCCGACCCCGGCGGGCGGTCAGAACTTGCGGAACGTGTGCCCGAGCAGCTTCTTGCCGCCCTCGGTCAGCTTGCCGGCCCTGGCCGCGGTCGGGATCAGCGACAGCGCGTTGAGCCGCGAGGTGACGTGCAGGCGCGCGGCACGCTCGGCGCTCTTCCAGCCGCGGGCGGCGAACGCGTCGGCCTCACCGGCGAAGAAGCGGGCCTCTTCGTCGAACCGCCGACCGTCGAGGGCGCGGACCGACGAGTCCGACGCCGAGTGCCGGCGGTAGAGGAACGCCAGCGTGGGGTCGTAGATCATGTGGCCGCCCCCGGTGATGACGTCGACCAGCAGCGCGAGGTCCTGCACCACGTCCAGACCCTCACGGAACCCGATCCGCTTGACCCACTCGGAGTTCCACGCCAGCGACGGGAAGTAGGTCCAGTTGCCGTGCATGAGCGAGGTCATGAGCTTCTCGCCGTGCAGCACGGTGCGGCCCTGCGCCTTGGGCTGGGTGAACGCCTTCACCGAGTCGGACAGCCCCCGGACGGGCGCGCCGTGCTCGTCGATGACGCTGACCCCCACCTCCATCACGGCGGCATCCGGCACGGCGGCGAACCCGTCTGCCACGACCTGCAGGTAGTTGGGCAGCATGATGTCGTCGGCGCCCATGATCACCACGGTCGGCGCGGTGACCATGTCCACGCATTTGCGGTAGTTGCCGTTCGCGCCGAGGTTGGTCTCGTTCTTCTCGTAGGTCACCCGCTCGTCGCGCGCGGTGATCTCGCCCATGTAGCGGGCCGGCTCCGGATCCGGGTAGCCGTCGTCCACCACGACCAACCGGAAATCGCGGTAGCTCTGCGCCAGGACACTGTCCACGGCCTTCTTGAAGTGGTCGACGTCCCCGTAGTAGGGGAGCATCACGTCGATGGCCATCAGGGGAACCGCCGTCCTTCTCGTCACCGGATTGTCCGTCCGGTCGCATAGTATCGACCTCCGATGAGCAGTGACAGTGAGCAGCACCCAGGCGACGACTCGGCGGGCCGGAACGAGGACGTCCGAAACCACGACGTGTGGCTGATCGTCCCGTGCTTCAACGAGGGCACCGTGATCGAGGAGGTGCTCCGTTCGGCGCGTGGGACGTTCCCCAACATCGTGGCGGTGGACGACGGTTCGGCGGACAATTCGGCCGCGGCGATCCACCGCGCGGGTGCGCACCTGGTCCGCCACCCGGTGAACCTGGGCCAGGGCGCGGCCATCCAGACCGGCGTGGAGTATGCCCGCGCCCAGCCGGGGGCCCGGTACTTCGTCACCTTCGACGCCGACGGGCAGCACCAGGTCAAGGACGTGCTGGCCATGGTGGAGCGGGTGCGCTCCGAGCCGGTGGACATCGTGGTGGGCACGCGCTTCGGTCGCCCCCGCCGCGACGACGACCAGGTGCCGCTGATCAAGCGCCTCGTGCTGCGGACCGTGGTGCTGCTGAGTCCGCGCACCCGGCGGCTGGGTCTGACCGACGCCCACAACGGTCTGCGCGTGTTCAACCGTCGCGTCGCGGAGGACCTCAACCTGCGGATGAACGGGATGAGCCACGCCAGCGAGTTCGTCGAGCTCATGGACAGTCGCGGCTGGCGGGTGGCCGAGCAGCCGGTCGACATCCTCTACACCGAGTACTCGATGTCCAAGGGCCAGTCGCTGCTCAACGGCATCAACATCCTCTCCGACGGGTTCGTGGGAAAGAGGCTGCCCCGATGATCAAGGTCCTGCTCCTGCTGGCCGGCGCCGCGCTGGTCGTGTTCTTCCTGGCCAACCGCCGCAAGGCGCGTGCGAAGGCCGGTGTGAAGATCGGCTTCGTGCTGTTCGTCGTGTTCATGGTCTACGCCGTGATCCGGCCCGACGACCTCACCGTGGTCGCCAACGCGCTCGGGGTCCAGCGCGGCACCGACCTGGTGCTGTACGCGCTGGTCATGGGCTTCGCGTTCGTGACGGTGTCCACCTATGTGCGTTTCCGCGAGCAGGAACTGCGGTACTCGCGCCTGGCGCGAACGATCGCGTTGCGCAGCGCGGTGCGGCCCGACGACAAGGTCGACGCGGTGGTCATGAAGCCGGCCCCGGACGACGACGACCCGATGCGGTCCTGACCGCAGCCGTGGACGAGGGCGCGAACGAGGACGTCCGCGGCGAGGCCGCGCGCCTGCGACGCCGCCTCGGGGTGGCGCGCGGACGACTCGACGCGGTCCTCCATGCCGGTGACGACCCCGGAACGGGCGAGGTGGGTGACGCCGCCGGTGGGGACACCGGGGCGCGCGGGGTCTCAAGGATCGACGACGACGACGAGGTCCGCGCCCTCCTGCGCCCCGCCTCCGATCGGATCGCGCGCCTGCTCGAGCTGGCCGACGGTCTCGCGGAGGGCACGCTGTCCGAGGCGGCTGTCCGGGACGCGGCCCGGGCCGTCGCCGACACCCAGCCGTTCCGGCGGCCGCGGTGACCGGCGCACTGCCGGAGACCCCGCCGCCGGCCCGGGTGATCCGGTTACTCGACCTGGCCGCCGGCCTCGTCTCGGCGAGGGACTCCCTGGCGACCGCCCGCGACGCGCTCCTCACCTCCACGATCCACTCCCCCGCCCTGGACGCGCTGGCCGACGCCGTCGGCGGTGAAGCCCGCGGCCTGACCGAGATCCTGGCGGGCGTGTACCGGCTGGTCGAGCTCGCCGAGGACTCCTGGGACGACCTCGACGGGCCGGACCCGCTTCCCGAGCCCGGGCGCGCGGCCCTGAGGGCGACGCTGGACCGGGCGGCGGACAACGCGCTGGCCGACCTGGCCAGGCTCGCCGGGGTCGCGGCGGTCGGCCCGGGCGCGGCGGGCGGGCCGGGCATGGCGGGTGGGCCGGGCATGGCGGGTGGGCCGGGCGTGGCGAGTGGGCCGGGCGGAATCGGCGGGCTCGACACCGCCGCGATCATCGCCGCCTGGGACCCGGACCCGGCCGAACCCGATCCTGCCGACCCCTCCGATGTGTACGCGACGGTCGAGCACATGCCCGTCGCCGACCGGCGACTCCTCGCACTGGCCGAGCCGGAGGCCGTGGGCGGGACGTACGGCGTGCCCTGGCCGGTGCGGGCCCGCGCCAACGCGGTGGCCGTGCGCGCCGCGCTCCACCGCGAACAGCTGGCGGGTACGCCGTGGAGTCCGCGCATCGGGCGTCTGGAGACGATGGCGCGGCGTGATGCTCGTCGTCGTCGTCGTTCCTTCCCGGCGTTCTCACCGCGCCGCGGTGGGCGGATGATCGAGGTGGTGGGCGAGCTCGGCCCGGACACCGAGGCGGTGGCGGTGTACGTGCCCGGCACCGGCACCAACCTGGACATGTCCCACGTCAACACCGACGTCGCGGTGGACCTCGTCGAGTCCGGCGGCGGGCGACTGGCCGTGGTGACGTTCCTCGACGGCGAGTTCCCGCAGGACATCATGGCCGACGCCGGCGACCCCCGGTTCGCCGACGCCATGGCGCCGCGCCTGGTCCGCTTCTGTCGCGAGGTGGACAGGGTCATGGAGATCGAGTGCCCCGGCGCGGCGCTGACGGTGGTGGGTCACTCGTACGGCGGGCGGATCGTGGGCACCGCCGAACGGCTCGGCCTGCGCGCCGACCGGGTGATCTACGCCGAGTCGCCCGATCTCGGGGTGGGCGTCGCGGGGCCGTCGGACTGGCGCGCCCCCGGCCCGGTGCGCAGGTACTCCCTCACCGCACCGGGCGACCCCGTGGAACTACTGCAGATCCGGTTCGGCCTACGACAGCGCGGGTCGCACTCCGACCTGGGCGGCGGCGCCGTCCGACTCGACACCGGCTACTTCGCCGACGGCACGCCCGTCTACGGCACGCGCGGTCACGGCGGCGTGTTCGACCGGGACTGCGGGGCGTTCCGGGCGATGCTCGCCGTGATGCTCGGCGGGCAGGTGCCCCTGTGGCGTGAACGGCGGATCCGGGCGCGCCACACCGGCGTGGACCGCGGTCAGGAGGGGCGCGTCCTGCCCGTCCTGCGCCGACATGCCGTGGGCCTGTTGCTCCGTCGCGATCAGGACCCCTACGGCGAGGCGGCCGTGCTCTGGGAGGGTCCCGAGCGACTGACGACGGTTCCATCGGCGACGCGCGCGGCGAGGGAAGAGGTTGGCGTTCCCACGGACGCTGTCTGATACTGGGGCCCATGGCTTCGCTCGACACCCGGTTCACCCCACCGTCCCTCACCGCCGTGGGGATGGGCGCCCTGGGCGTCCTGTCGGTCGGGCTGATCTCCGCCGGCCTCTGGTACGACTCGCACCGCAGCGCCGAGGCCGTCGAGCGGGCCCGCGCGCAGGTCGAATCCGCGCAGACCACCGGGCCCACCGCCGAGCCGATCGCGAGCACCGAGTCGAGCACCGGGGAACCCACCAGCGAGGAGTCGACCGAGTCGAGCACCGAGGCCCCCGAGGAGACCGAGCCCGCCGACGATCAGGCCGGACCGGCGGTCGCCCCGGTGGCTCCCGCGACCAGTGTGCCGACCGTGGCGCCGGTTCCGCGGGCCGCCGCCGTCCAGCCGGTCCGTCAGGCGCCGGTCGCCCCGGTCGCGCCTGCAGCCCCCGCGCCGGCGGCCCCTGCGGTGCCCGCTGCGCCGGCCGCTCCGGCCGCTCCCGCTGAGGGCACGGATGGCGCCGGTGACGGAGCCGAGGGCGGCACCGCGGGTGACGCCACGGGCGGCGGCGACGCCGGTCAGGGCGAGGGAGAACTCGAGGTCACCGCGCCCGACGGTGCCCGGCCCGCGCCCGGATTCCCGGACCTGCTCCGCCCGTTCCTGCCCCGGCCGAACTTCGCCCCGCAGCAGGACGCCGTCGGCGCCGCGGCCGTGGGCGCCGACGCGGTCGGGGCCGACGGCGCCGCCGAGGCGGACGGCGACGCGGGTGAGGACGGCACCGCTGACGCTGCCGGCGCGGACGGCGGCGCCGGCGCCGAGGCCGGCGAGAACTAGCGCGTCAGCCGCGGAAGGACGTCATTCGCGGAAGTAGTCGACGGTCCGGGCGACGCCCTCGCGGATCGTCACCCGCGGCGTCCAGCCGAGCACCTCGGCGGCGCGCTCGGCGTCGAGGGCCGAGCGGGCGACATCCCCCAGGCGGGCGGGGGCGTACTCGGGATCATCCGTCGCTCCCGCGGCCTCGGCGACCAGGGTGTGCAGCCCACGGTCGGTGGTCTCCACGCCGGTGCCCACGTTGAAACGCAGCCCCGCCGCGGCCGGGACCTCGGCGGCGCGGACGAAGGCGTCCACCACGTCGTCGACGAACACATAGTCGCGCGTGTTGCCGCCGTCGCCGAACACGCGCGTGGGCTGACCGGCCAGCAGCCGCTGGGAGAAGATCGCCACCACCCCGGCCTCGCCGTGCGGGTCCTGCCGCGGCCCGTACACGTTCGCCGGCGCCACGCCCGCCCACTCGATCCCGTACAGGCGCGAGAACATCTCCAGGTAGATCTCACCGGCTACCTTGCCGGCGGCGTACGGGCTCAGCGGGTCCACCGGTCGGGTCTCGGCGACGGGCAGCTCGGTCACGGGCCCGTAGATGGACCCGCCGGAGGAGGTGAAGACGATCCTGCGCACCCCGACCTTGCGGGCCGCCTCGGCCAGCCGGACGGTGCCGACGACGTTGACCTCGGCGTCGTGGACCGGATCCTCCACCGACAGGCGCACGTCGATCTGCGCGGCCAGGTGGAAGATGACCTCGGGCCGGGCGGCGGCCACCACGTCCTCGATGGCGGGGTCGGTCAGGTCGAGCTCCCGGAACTCGAACCGGTCACCGGCCTCACGGGCCGCCGCCAGGTTCTCGAGCCGCCCCCGGGACAGGTTGTCCACCACGGTCACGTCATGGCCCTCACCCAGCAGCCTGTCCACCAGGGTCGACCCGATGAACCCGGCCCCTCCCGTCACCAACGCGCGCATGTGATGCCCTCCCCTCGTCTGCGACGACACCGCCGCGGCTCCCTCACCTTCAGGCCCGTGCACAGGATACGACCGTGGGACCGGTGGCGAGGTCACTCCGGCCCGTATGTCCCGGTCGCCCGGGTGAGCGGGGACCGTCGCTCGGGCGGGAACGGGGAGTCCTCCACAATCTGCGCCAGTTCGGCGTCGGTGAACGCGTCCCGCACCGCGTAGATCCGTACCTGCGACTCGGCGTACACCTTGGCCAGGCCGGGCGTGCCGTCGAGGCGCAACAGGTGCTCGTTGGGCTTCTGGAACCCCCAGTAGTTGGGCGGGCTCACGTACACGTACGTCACACCGAGCTCCGCCAACGCGCGGTCGACTCGCGGGTTCACCCCGGCCTCGTCCATCTGGGAGAACAGATAGGTCGTCAGCGGGGTCGTGGAACCGGGTTGGAGGTAGTGCCGCGAGGTCGAGGGCAACCCGTCGGTGGCGTACATCCAGCCCGAGCCCTCGTCGGGATTGGTGTAGATGAGACCCGAGTAGGCCTGCGGCTGCTCGGACAGCCACCGGAAGGCGCGCAGGTCGTGCTCGTCGACCATGCGGTTCCACCGCTGGTTCACCCCGGCCGCGACCGCGTACTCGGGCGAGGCCTGCACCACCCAGGACCCCACCCCCACCAGGGCGGCCAGCGCCACGGCCACCCGGGCGAGCCGGACGCCGCCACCGTCCGGGTCGGTGAGGGGATCGACCAGCCTGCCCAACCATCCCGCCAGCGCCTGGACGGTCGCCCCGACGCCCACACCCACCGCCGCGGCCACGACCACGGCCAGCACCACCCCGATCCGGCGGGGGTCGTTGTAGTAGATGCTGCCGATCCCGCGGAGCACACCGCCGGTCCAGTTGCCGAACACGCTCATCGAGTTGACGCACACCACCAACAGCCCGCCCCACAGCAGCAGCGGCCAGAACACCCTGCGGCGCAGCATCACCACCAGGCCCAGCGCGGCCAGGGACAGCAGCACCCACCGCACGCCCCAGTCCTCGACGTGGCGCACCTGCAGTGCTACCGCCTTGCCCCAGGTGGCGGCGCGGTCGGCGTCGATCTGGAACTCGAAGGCCGAGATGTCGTCGGCCTCCTCGGACACCGTGAGCACCTGCGGCAACAGCGTGAGCACCCCGGCGAGCCCGATGCCGGCCAACACCACGAAGTCGCGCACGCGACCGCGGACCGGCCGCCACAGCCCGTCGAACAGCCACCAGAACAGCACGAACACGGCCGCGGTGACCATGGCCGACGGATGGACGCCGCCGATGCCGACCAGCCCGAGCGCGGCGGCGGGGATGAGCCGCCGATCGGCCAGGGCCGCCACCACCACCGCGGCACCGAGGCCGGCCATGCCGTTGGCCACGGCCGACGGGGTCGCAGCGACCATCACCTCGACGAACGGCAGCCCCGGGAACAGCGGCGTGGCCATCGCGGCCACGGCCGCCGAGGTGGCCACCACGGGCCGGGAGAACCGGCGGTGGGTGATCAACCACGCCAAGGCCGCCACGCCCAGCGGGAACACGAGGGCGACACTGCCGATCTGCACGAGGTTGTACGTCTCGACGGCGCCGATCCCGCGCAGGCCCATGACCAGGGCGGCGATCGAGTGCCACGTGCTCGGGTAGTAGAGGGTCGCGCCGTTCTCCGGGTAGCGCAGCTCCCCGGCGAGGTCGGGCGACGCCACGCCGAGGTCATGGATGAAGCGGATGTAGTTGGCGTGCCAGTGGGCATCCCAGCCCTGGAAGATGTTCGCCGTGCCGCCGGGGGTCGCCGAGAGCTCGGTGAGGATCATCTGGCCGATCAGCCAGGCGCTCGTCAGGATCGCCGCGCCCGGCAGCAGCCACCACCACGAGCGCCGCCCGGGCCGACCGTCCACCCGGCCGGGGCGCTCGACCCCGGCGGTTCCGCGAACCCGGCGGAGTCGGCCGACCCGGCCGGTTCGGCGGAGCCGGCGACGGCGTCGCCCGTCCGCCGGCGTGGCGTCGCGACTCCGTCGTCGTCGTCGCCACACCCACGTCGCCCCGGTGATCAGCAGCCCCACCACGCCGACCACCGCGGCGGTCGCGGCCGTGGCGACCACGTACCCGCCGAGCGACCACGGCACCCCGACCCGGCCGTAGACGTAACCGGCGATCGCGGCGATCCCGAACGAGACCGGGATCGACGTGCCCAGCGCGAGACGCAGGGGCAGTTGCGCGGCGGCGCCCACGATCGCGCCGGGCACCACCAGGAGCGCGGTGAGGGTCATCATGACCAACGCGATGTCGATGACCCGCCTCCGTTCCTAGTCCTGTCCGTGTTCTGGCCCTGTCCGTGTCCGTGTCCCTCTCGGCGTCCGTGGGCCCGCCGTCCGACCCGCCCATTATGGTCCACCGGGCCGTGAAACCTCAGCGCGGCACCAGCACGCCGACCGGTCCGCTGCCCACGCACAGCTGGGAGGCGCCCCCGCCCGGGGAGATGGTCAGGCCCGTCCCCCCGCCCTCGAGGCGGACGTACACCGTCCCCGGCCCGGCCTGGACGGGAGCCGTCACCTCGTCGCCGTCGTCGAGGCGGACCGCGACGTGACCGTCCGCGTCCGCGAGGAGGTGGAGCCGCACCACCCAGTCGCGCCCGATCAGCGGCCCGTCCAGGGCGATCCGGGCGCCGTCCGGACCGACCCGGTGGCCGCACCCGGGCACCGGCCCCTGCGGGATGGTGCGGCCCGGGACCACGTCAGCGGGATGCAGGGCCCCGTGCGCGTCGATCGCCACCGGGTCGCGGGTCCACGCCCCCACCGCCGGAACCCCCGGCACCCCGGCGAGCAGCGCGGACAGCCGGTTCGCGGGCGTCGTCAGGGGCAGCAGCACCTCGAGCGGGACCTCCTTGTCGAGCAGGGGCTCGGACCGCTCGCGCAGTGCGGTCAACAGCGGCTCGGTGTAGTCGCGGGACGGCTGCTCGGACCACACTTGGCGGTACGAGACGGTCGAGACGGCGGAGGAGGCGAGCAGCGCGACCAGGCCGACCGCGCCCGCCGCCGGCAGCCACCTGCCCGCGCGGCCGATCCGCGGTGCGGGGTCCCCCTCGGGCGCGGCGTCCGGCCGGCGCGGTGCGGCGATCGCCAGAGCGGCGGCCGCCGCCAGCACCACCGGCAGTTCGGAGTGGTACCGGAGGGTCTGCACGATCTCCGTCGCGGTGTCCGGCCCCGTGCGCCCCACCGCGACCAGGACCACCGTCACCAGCGGGTACAGCGCCGCGGCCGCCCAGATCGCACCGGTGCGCCGCCGGGTGAGGAGGGACCACGCCAGGACCGCCGCGACAGCCAGGGCGCCCACGACCACGGCGAGCGTCGGCGGGTCGGCCATCGGGGGCCCCGGGTGCCAGCGCTCCCAGCTCCACGGTCCCCCGCCCAGCGTCGGCACCACCGCCAGCCGGTAGGTGTGGTCCACCAGGTCGACGAATCCGGGCCCCGGGCTCCCGGCGCCGGTGCCGCCGGTGTCGTCCCCGACCCCGGTGCCGGCCGGGAACCCGGCCGACGACCCCCCGCCCAGACGGCCGACGACGACGAGGAACACCGCCCCCCACACCACCGCGATCGCGGCCAGTGCCGACCAGGCCCAGCGGGTCCGACGCCACAGGGTCCGCAGCTCACCGCGTGTTCCGCCGCCCGTCCACCACGACCCCAGCAGCACCACGGCGGCCACCACCGGGATGATGAGGGCTTTCTCCACGAACAGCAGCCCCAGAGCCGTGGCCACGGTCGCACCCACGGCGTGGCGTCGGCGGCCCGACCGGGCGAGCAGGACCATCGACGCCACCGTCCACGCCATCGCGGCGGCGAGCGGCAGCGCGTTGAGGGCGGCCGCCCACCACGTGGCCGACGGCAGGCCGAGCGGGATCGCGAGCGTGGCCACGAGTGGGACCAGCAGGATCGCCCGGCCCGCCAGCAGGACCCACAGCATCCGGGCGAGGGCGGCACCCGCGACCAGCTGGAGCAGGGCGATCTGCACCAGCGGCACGCGGAAGTCCAGCGGCGCGACGTGCGCCGCGACCCAGGTCAGGGCCATCGCGCCGGGCATGAGGTGGCCGTCGTGGTCCGCGAACAGGAACGCGGGGTCCGGCAGCGGGTGCGCGGCTGCCCTGCCGTGGAGGAGGAGATCGTCCCAGTAGAACCAGCCCGCCGCGGCGACCCAGGTGCGCACCGCCGTGGCCGCCACCACCACCAGCGCGCAGGCCGCCAGGACGAGCCGTCCGCGATCCGTCGGCCGGGCCCGCGCGGGAACGTCGGGCGTGCCCGGGGCGCGGTCGTCGGGCGTGCCCGGGGCGGGTCGGCGGCTGGACGTGGCGGGGGGCATCGCGGGCCACGCTAGTCGGCCCGGCGGGAGCGCACGTGCACTCCCCTGAGTGGCAGGGCGCTCGGGAACGATGGCCGCTACGCCTGCGCCTCGCGCCCCCGCCTACCCGGCATCGCCGCATCCCCGCGCATCCCCGCATCGCCGCGCATCCGCTCGCGCCCCGCGCATCCGCTCCCGCGCCTGGCGTCTCGCTCGCGCGGCTGTACGTGACAGCATGCACGCTCCTGAAGATGGCGTCTCGCCTGCGCATCGGTACACGCGAGACGCCATGTTCGCGTGCGGCTGTGGCAGAACAGGTGAACTCGCGGAGGATCGGGATCGTCTTCACCCGGCCAGTACCCACCCGGCCAGCGCCCACCCGACCTGGCGTTCACCGGGCCCCGGCATCCGCGCGTGCCCATGCAACGACGCCCGCGGTCTCGGCGTCTCGCGTGCGCAGCGGTGCGAGCGAGAGTTCATTTCCGGGAGCGGCTGCGATGCAGGTGAACGGGCGCCACGACGATCAGGGGTACGGGCGCGCCCGCAGATGCGCTCGTACCCGCGTCGATGCTCGGCCGCGGGCGGGGATGTCGGAGGCCCTCGATAGGGTGCCCCGCATGAGTTCCGGAACCCCTCGAGCAATCGGTGCCGTCGTCCTCGGGGTGGCCGTGCTGGCCGGGATCGGCTGGTGCGCCGAACCCGAGGAGGGCGCCCCGGGCACGGTCCGCGCTCCGGGCACGGTCGGCACTCCCCCGACGTCGGCGGTCGCCCCGGAGGGGAACACCTCGCCGTCGTCGCCGGTGGAACCCCCGCCCGTCGACGCGCAGCCGGCGCCCCCCGCCGAGCCCGCGCCCCCGGTCGACCCCGACGCCGGCGAGCCCGTAGATCCCCTGGTCGCGGCAGCCCGCGGGGCCCTGCCGCAACTCGAGGTCAAGGGCCGGGCGCCCAAGACGGGGTACGACCGCGACCTGTTCGGGCAGTCGTGGACCGACGACGTGTCCGTGGAGTTCGGCCGCAACGGCTGCGACACCCGCAACGACATCCTCCAGCGCGACCTCCGGGACATCACCTTCCGGCCCGGCACGCGGGACTGCGTGGTCCTCACCGGCGTCCTGGAAGGGCCGTACACCGGGGAGCGGATCGACTTCGTCCGCGGGCAGGACACGTCATCGGAGGTCCAGATCGACCACGTGGTGGCGATGTCGGACGCGTGGCAGAAGGGCGCACAGCAGCTCACCGAGGAGCAGCGGCGTGACTTCGCCAACGACCCGCTCAACCTGCTGGCCGTGGCCGGGTGGGCGAATCAGCAGAAGGGCGACGGCGACACCGCCACCTGGCTCCCGCCCCGTCGCGAGTTCCGGTGCTCGTACGTCTCGCGCCAGGTGCTGGTCAAGGACCGGTACGGCCTGTGGGTGACGCAGGCCGAGCGCGACGCGATGGACCGAGTCCTGACCGGCTGCTGAGCAGCCGCGGACGGCCCACGGTCAACCGCGGCCCGGTCAGAAGTCGAAGAATCCGCCGCCGTCGCCGCCGAACAGGCCACCGTCGAAGAAACCGCCGCCGCCGTCTCCCCCGCCGTCGCCGCCGAACAGGCCACCGTCGAAGAATCCGCCGCCGTCGCCTCCGCCATCGCCGCCGTCCCCGCCCATCAGTCCGCCGTCGAGGAAACCCTCGCCGCCGTCGCCGCCGCCCATGTCACTGACGTCGGCGCCGCCCTCGCCCACCCCGGACGCGAAGTCCTCACCGGAGTACCCGATGCCCGACATCCCGGCGAACATCATGTTGAACATCATCATCGAGCCCATCATCCACACGCCCGTGGTCAGGGCCGACGCCCACCAGGGCTCCGAGTACCAGCCGGCGGGGACCGGTCGACCGGCCACGACGCCGCCCGGATAGTAGTGCGGGGTCTCGTCGCTCGGATCGGTCGCGGCCTTCATGGTCCGGCCCTCGACCTCGACCTCGCGGTCCTCCGTCACGCGGCCGGCGCGGTCCTGGCCGGGGGTCTTGGGCAGCTCGGGGCCCGGGTCCAGGCCCATCGCCGAGCGGGCGGCACGCACGTAGTACAGACCCTCCAGCGCGGTGTCCTTGGCCAGCTGCGCCTGTACCGGGGTGCGGGCATTCTCCAACTCGGAGACCGCCGCCGTGTAGCGCTCCGACGCGTCGGCCATGGCCTGTTTGGACGCCTCGTCGGTGCCATCCAGGTTGAACACCTGGCCCCCGAGCCGCTCGACCCATCGGGCCGCCTCGGCCCGGTGGTCGGCGAGGTGGTGATTGTGCTGCGCCTCCAGCTGGGTCTGGCCCTTGTTCTGGCTGCGGGAGACCACGGCGACGGCCACCGCGATCACTGCGGCGATGAGGAGGAATTCCACGACACGACCTTTCTCGGTACTGGTGTCGAGGGTACCGAGATCGCGGCCCGTGGCGCGCGGTGCGGCGGGGTCAGGAACGGTCGTCCGCGCCGCTCACCACGTCCGCCTCCCGTAGGCGGGCCACCTCGGCCGGGCCGATCCCGAACCCGGCCAGCACCGCATCGGTGTCCGCTCCGCGGGGGCGCGGTCCGAAGCGTACGGATCCGGGCGTGTCGGACAAGGTGACGGGGATCCCGACACCGCGGTATCCCTCCCGCTCGACCACCATGCCCCGATGCATGACCTGCGGCATCGCGAGCGCCTCCCCCACATCGTTGACCGCGCCGGAGGGAACCCCCGCCGAACGGAGGCGGTCCGCCAGGTCGGCGCGATCGATGCCGCCGACGAGCTCCCCGAGGAGCGACCGGAGTTCTCCGGCGTGCGCGAGACGGTCCGAGTTGGTGAGGAACCGCGGATCCTCGGCCAGTGCGCGTTCACCCAGCGCGACGGCGAGGGAGCGGAACTGCCCGTCGTTGCCCGCGCCGATGAAGAAGGGGCCGTCTGAGCAGGTGAAGGTCTCGTAGGGGCAGATCGTCGGGTGGGCGACGCCTGTCCTGGCCGGGGGCTCGCCCGTGGCGAACCACTTCCCGGCGTGTGGGTGCAGGATCGACACGGCGTTATCGAGCAGGGCGAGGTCGACGAGCTGCCCGCGCCCGGTGGTTTCTCTGACGTGCAACGCCATGAGGATGCCGGTCATCGCGTTGAGGCTGGTGACGATGTCCACCAGGGGGATACCAATGCGCATGGCCGGCCCGTCGGGCTCCCCGTTGATGCTCATGAGCCCCGACAGCGCCTGGAGGACGGCGTCATAACCGGGTGCGCCGCCCAGCGGACCGTCGACGCCGTACCCGGTGATGCGGCAGTGGACCAGGCGGGGGAACCGCACGGCGAGCTCGGCGTCGCCGAATCCCCACGCTTCCAGGGTCCCGGCTTTGAAGTTCTCGATGACGACGTCCGCCTCCGCGAGCATCCTCGCCAGGAGTGACTGCCCCTCCTCACTGCGCAGGTCGATGCTGATGTTCCGCTTGTTGCGGTTCAGACCGTCGAAGTAGGCGCTGTGGTCCTCCCGCACGAACGGCGGACCCCAGCCCCGGGTCTCGTCCCCGCCCGGTGGCTCCACCTTGACGACATCAGCACCGTGGTCGGCGAGCATCTGACCACACAGAGGTCCGGCCAGGACCCGGGACAGGTCCACGACACGGATGTCGGTGAGAGCCCCGGTCCGCGGCGTATCCGCGTACGGCGTGGCGGCCACGACTCAGGGGCCCGTCACACGGTCGAGCCAACCGGCGGCCGCACCCTCGACCCGAGCGCCCTCGACGACCATGGGCCATGCCCCGTCCATCCCGCCCGCGAGTGCGACGTCGGTGAGTCGGCTCTCCCAGAACGCCGCGGAGCCGAACTCACCGCGCCACTGCAGAGCGGGCAGGGTGAGGCGGTGCAAGGTGTGCTCGTGCGTGGTGCCGATGGCGCCGTGCACCTGATGGGTGTTGCGCACGGCGACGGCGACGGTCTGCGAGGCCACGCTGCGGGCCACGGCCACGCGGAATCCCGACAGCGGCCCCCCGAGGTCGGTGTCGAGCGCGTCGGCGACCGCTTGGTCGACCGCCGCGCGGGCGAGGACGGTCTCGGCCGCGATGTCGACGACGAGGTTCTGCACCGACTGGAACTCGGCCAGCGCCCGACCGAACTGGTTGCGCTCGGTGCTGTGGGCGATCGCCGCGTCGAGCATCCCCTCGGCGGCGCCCACGGACTGGACGGCCCGGGCGAGGGCGCCTCGGAGCACCGCCGCTTCGACGGGAGCGGCGTCGACCGGGGTCCACGCGGCGTCGTCGGGCGCGCTGAGGTCGCCCAGTGCCACCGCGGAGGTCCCGTCGACGGGTGTGACCGCCGCCCGGTCGGTCGGGATGTCCGCGACCTCGAAGCGGGGTCGCCCGTCGTCGTCGGCGGCGGACCGGCGTACGAACAGCACGGAATCGGTGGCCCCGGCCCAGGCCACGCGCCGGGCGCGGGAGTCGGACCCGAGGACGGCGAGGGTCGCCGTCCCCGGGGCGGAGTCGTCCAGGCCGACCGCGCGGCGCAGCGGCCCGACGACGAGGTCGGTCTCCGCATACGGGACCGCGACCCCGGCGGCGGCGGCCAATCTCAGCAGCGTGGCGGCCTCCGCCCAGCCCGCCCCGCTGCCCCCGGTCTCCTCCGGGCCGGTGAGCCGACCGATCCCCACCTCGGACAGGGCCCGCCACACCGCAGTCGCGTCGGGGTCGACGGTGGGCCCGGAGAACTGCGCCAGGACACCCGCCATCATCGACTCGAGGTCCTCGTCAACGGCCAGGTCGACGGCCTCGATGGTCCGGTCGGAAGCGGTGCGCCCGTTCATCTCATCCCCATTCCCCGCGCGATCACGCCGCGCAGAATCTCGTTGGTCCCGCCGCGCAGCGTGAAGCCGGGGCGTTGATGGAGTCCGGCACGGAGCAGATCCGTGAGTTCGGACGCGGCCGCGTCCGCCTCGCCCGGCGCGAACTCGTCGCCGAGCCTGGCGGAGACCACGTCGACGATGTCGCCCTCGGTGGTGGTTCCGAGGAGCTTGACCAGTGCCGCGGCGTTGTCGGCGGGCTCGCCGCGCTGCAGCGCCCCGGCGATGTTCTGGCTCAGGGCGTGAAGCCCCGCCATCCGCGCGACCGAGCGGCCGAGGTCGGTGCGGGCGGGCAATGTCCCCTCGGCGATCGCGCCGATCTCGGCGGCGAACAGGCGGAAAGAGGAGAGGAACCGCTCGGGGCCGCTGCGCTCGAAGGCCAGCTCGGAATTGACCTGCTCCCAGCCCCGGCCCAGGGAACCGAACACGCGGGCATCGGGGACGAACACCTCGTCGAGCACGACCTCGTTGAAGTGGTGGTCGCCGGACAGGGAGACGATCGGGCGGATGGTGACGCCCTCGCTGCGCAGGTCGACGATGAACTGGCTCAGCCCCGCGTGCCGGTGGGCGGTGTCCAGCGGCTCGGTGCGGGCGAGGGCGATGAACGCCTCCGCGTGCTGGGCACCGGAGGTCCACACCTTGGTGCCGGAGACGGCCCAGCCGCCGTCGACCCTCACACCCTTCGTCCGCACACTGGCCAGATCGGAACCCGAGTCCGGTTCACTCATCCCGATGCCGAAACAGCACTCTCCCGCCGCGATGCGCGGCAGGTACTCGCGCTTTTGCTCCTCTGTGCCGTACCGCAGGAGCGAGGGGGCGATCTGCCGATCGGCGACCCACTGCGCGGCCACGGGCGCCCCGACAGCGAGGAGTTCCTCGGTGACGACGAAGCGCTCCAGGTGCGTGCGTCCTCGGCCGCCGTACTCGGTGGGGATCGCCATGCCGACCCAGCCGCGCTCGGCGAGACGACGGGTGAAGTCCTCGTCCCACCGGGTCAGCCAGGTGTCGATCCACGGCGTGAGACGGCCGGCGGCGATCTCGCCGCCGAGGAAGTCGCGGACCTCCGCCCGTAGGGCGTCCATGTCCGCCGACGCCAGGGTGGTCGGTGGTGCGAGTGCGGACCTCATCGGGCCTCCTCGAAGGGGATTGGGGTGTCGGCTGCCGGATCGGGGCCGAAGGGTGACCCGGACCACGTGTTCGAGAATCGCACGGTCGGCGCTTTTACGCAATAGGGGATTCCACTACGCTCTCTCGTATTCGCCCGGTCGTCCCGCAGGGGCGGATAGTCTTACCCCATGACGCAAGCGGACGTGGGAGGCGACGGGGCGGTGGACGTGCCCCGCATGGACAAGGTCCCCGAGCGTCCCCGGCACCGGATGGTCGACCGGGTCGCGGCGATCATGGAACTCGTCGCCCGATCGGGATCCGGCCTGACGCTCACCGCGGTGGCAAAAGCGCTCGAGGCCCCGATCAGCTCCACGCAGGGCCTGCTCAACGGGCTCGTGGCGGTGGGATACCTCGACGAGCGCAACCGCGTATACACCCTGGGTACGGCACCGTATCTACTCAACGTCATCGCTGGTCGCCCGCCCGTGACGTCCGTGTCGCGGGACCAGCTCCTGGCCCTGCACGCGGAGACAGGGCTCACCACCGCCCTGTCGACCGATGTCGGTGACGACTTGTTCTACGTGGACCACGTCTCCAACGACCCGCACTATTCGTACATCGCGGAGAACCGCCTGCGGCGTTCACTGCTGCGGACCTCGTCCGGCTGGCTCTTGCTCGCCGACCGCGAGAAGCGCGACATCTGGGCCTACCTCAACGCCCGCCCGTCCGCGGAATCCGAGTTCGTGGACAGGTTTCTCGATTCCCTGGAGGAACTCCGCGAGACCGGGGTGTGTACCGCCCCCGGCGTGGCGGTCGACGGCGGGGACGGCGTCTCAGTCGCCCTGCGCGAGAGGGGCCGCACGATCGCGACCGTGGGGGTCATCGCCGCGCGCGACCTCATCGTCGAACGCAGCGAGGAACTGGCCCGCATCTGCCTCCGCCACGCGACGGAATGGGGCCTGCGCTGAGCCTGGTCGCATGTCGGAGCCAGACCCAGCCCCGGCCCGGCCGAGAGACGGAGATCAGCGACCTGTGTACTCGCCGGCGCGCTTGTCCCCGAACGCCGCGAGCGCCTCGCGGTGATCCTCGGCGTGGTGCGCCAGCGCCTGCATCGCCGCCGACAGCTCGAGGAGCGACTCGAGCGACTGGTGCTGTGACTCGCGGAGCAGCTTCTTGGCCATGCGCACCGAGTGCGGTGGATTCTTGGCCACCCGCGCGGCGAGAGTGTGGGCCGCCTCCAGCAGCTGATCGGGTTCCACGACCTCGTTCACCAGCCCCCACGCGGCGGCCTGCTCGGCCTTGACCCGGTCGCCGGTGAGCGCCATCTCGGCCGCCCGCGCCGGGCCGATCGCCTTGGTCAGCAGCCATGCACCGCCGTCGCCCGGGATGATCCCCAGCTGGACGAAGCTCTCCGCGAACCACGCCCTCGTCGACGCCACCCGCAGGTCGCACATCACGGCGAGGTCGCATCCCGCACCGACGGCCGGCCCGTTCACCGCGGCGACCACCGGCACCTCGCAGTGATACAGGGCGCGCGGGATCCGCTGGATACCCCGGCGGTACCCGTCACGCAGTTCATACGGGCTGCCGCCGAACATCCCCGCTCTGTCCACCATGTCCTTGACGTTCCCGCCGGCGGAGAACGCGGAACCGGCACCCGTCAGGACCACGGCCCGGACGTCATGATCCCCGTTGACCGTGGCGACCTGATCACACAGCGCGTCGACGATCGCCGGATCGGAGATGGGATTCCGGGAGTCCGGCAGGTTCATCGTCCACGTCTCGATGTGGTCCGCTCGCTCGACGAGCAGGGGCGCAGTGGTCATGGGAGTCCTTTGATCGAGGGGCGAACAGCCGACGATATGCAACTACGTAAACTGTTACCTGACAGTAGCGAGTGATCGTCGTCACCGTCAATGATCGCGAGCGCAGGACATTCGGGCGGGACCCGGGAGCCAGGCATCATGTCGCCCCCGGGAAGCGGACCGGACGACAGAAAACCCCGGACCTGGGAGGGCGGGGGTTGACAGCGTTCGGCGTTCCGATGGAGCCGCGTGTCGGAATCGAACCGACGACCTTTTCATTACGAGTGAAATGCTCTACCGACTGAGCTAACGCGGCGAGCCCTTGTGGGGCGACGCAACTATATCCGACGGACCCCCGTCGCCGGAAAACGACCCGCCCCCGGCCCGGTTGTCAGCCCAGTGCCTCGCGGATCGCGCCCACCATGGCGGACACCGCGAACTTGGGTTTGACGTTGACCTCGATCGCCGCCCGGCACTCCTGGATCGCCTCGATCGCCCGGAGGATCGCCGCGGCCGGGTAGTGGCCACCGAGCCTCGCGGCCTCCTCCGCCTTGTCCGGATGGGCCGGGTCGACCTCGCGGGCGCCGAGCGCCGACATGAGCGCATCCCGGTAGAACCCCGCCAGGTCGACCAGCGCGAGGTCCAGTGAGTCGCGGGTGGACCGGGTCCGTCGCGACTTCTGGGCCTTCTCGAGCTCCTTGACCGCGCCCGTCGCGCCCCGCCCTGCCGACGCGGTGCCCTTGCCGGTTCCGCCCGCCCCCAGCGCGGTGCGCAGCTCCTCGACCTCGCGCTCGTCGGATTCACTGTTGCGGGCCAACGCCTCCTGCTCCGCGGCGCTGACGAGCCGGTCCGCGAGAGGGAACGCCCGGCCGGGATTGTGCATGACCATGGGCAGCTGGAGGACGACATCCCGCCGCTCCCGGGTCGCCTCGTCGGTCGCCAGCCACCGGGCACGACCCACGTGGCCCGAGGAGACCGACGCCGCCCACCGGGCCAGATCGGGGTCTATCGGGTCCCCGCCGGCGAGCAGCGCACGCTCGACCGCCGCCGCGTCCGGCTGACGCAGCGCGACGTTCCGCGAGCGCGAACGCAGGGTCACCATGATGTCCATCGGGTCGGTGGTCGGCGAGCACAGAAGGAACACGGTCCGACTGGGCGGCTCCTCCACCACCTTGAGCAGGGCGTTCCCGGACTGCTCGGTGAGTCTGTCCGCCTCCTCGACCACCACGATCTGCCAGCGCCCGGTGCCGGGGCGGCTCGCCGCGCGGTGGATGGTCTCCTTGACGTCCTTGAGCAGGATGTTGACGCCCTGCGGGGCGAGCAGGTGCACGTCCGCGTGGGTGCCGGCCAACACCGTGTGGCACGCGCGGCACTCCCCGCAGCCCACCACGTCCGGGTCCTCACACTGCAGAGCGGCGGCGAACGCCATGGCCGCCACGCTGCGGCCGCTACCCGGCGGACCGGTGAACAGCCAGGCGTGGACCATCCGGGCGTCCGAGGCATCCCACCCCTGTCCCGGCACGCGGGCACGAGCAGCCGTGGCGGCAGCGGTCAGCTCCGCCACGACGTCGGCCTGTCCGGCCAACCGATCGAACACCCCGGGCATGGCCCCCACCTTATCCCCGCCCACCGACACACCTGCGTTCCCGGCATCACCGGCGCGAACTAGGCTTGGGCCGATGGAACGATGGGTCAGGTTGTTCAGGTGGCTGTGGGCCACCCCCTGGCCCGTCTATGCCCTGACGATGGTGCAGGCGAACATCATCGGCGCGGTCTTCGTGTTCTCGTTCCTGCGCTTCGTCCTGCCGATGGACCGGTTCCTCGACCTCGACCAGTTCCGCTTCCTCAACCAGTACCTGTTCATCGGCTATCTCGTGTTGGCCTTCGTCGGCGGCGTCATCGCCTCGACGCTGCTCCTCCTGCCCGTGTTGCGGGTCGACCGGTCGGGGGCGGACTTCGACGGCGCGATCCGCCGGCGCACCCTGCGCCTACCGTTCCACCAGGCGCTCATCTCCGGCGCCATGTGGGTGACCGGGACGCTGCTGTTCGTCGCCGTCAACGTGGGCCACTCCCCCAGGTTGGCTCTCATCGTGGCGGTGACCAGCCTGCTCGGCGGCAGCACCACCTGCCTGATCTCCTACCTGCAGGCCGAGCGGATCATGCGACCGATCACGGTCCGCGCCCTGTCCAGGGGGGTGCCGGAGAGCCGCCATGTCCCCGGCGTGCGTCGCCGCATCTTCCTCGGCTGGTCACTGACCACGGTCATCCCCATCGCCGGCATCCTGCTCATCCTCACCGGACACTGGTTCGGCCTGTTCGGCGACGACCCCGGTCTGATCCTCGTCGCCCTCGCGGTGCTGGCGAGTGTCGCCGTGATCGCCGGCGCGATCGGCATGGGGCTGGTCTCGGACTCGATCGCCGACCCGGTGCGCGAGATGCAGGCGGGCGTCAGTCGCGTCAAGCAGGGCGATCTCGAGACCCGCGTGACGATCTACGACAGCTCGGAGATCGGCCAGCTCGCCCAGGGGTTCAACGAGATGGTCACCGGCCTGCAGGAACGCGAGGCCATCCAGGACCTCTTCGGTCGCTACGTGGGCGAGGACGTCGCACGCAACGCGCTCGAGCGGGGCACCGAACTGGGCGGGCAGGAGCGCCAGGTCGCGGTGCTGTTCGTCGACCTCACCGGTTCGACGGAGTTCGCTGCGGCCCACGAGCCGGCCGAGGTGGTCTCCGTGCTCAACGACTTCTTCCGGATCGCCGTCGAATCCGTCGACACCAACGGCGGGTACATCAACAAGTTCCAGGGCGACGCCCTGCTCGCGGTCTTCGGGGCGCCGCTGGAGGTGGACAACGAGGCCGGCCGTGCGCTGCGGGCCGCGCGTGCACTGCAGAGCAGACTCGCCGACCTGGCCCCGCTCACGGCGGGGATCGGCGTCTCCTACGGCACCGTCATCGCCGGACACATCGGCCACGCCAAGCGGTTCGAGTACACGGTCATCGGCGACCCGGTCAACGAGGCCGCCCGCCTCACCACGCTGGCCAAGATGGAGCAGGGACACGTTCTGGCGTCGGCGGCCACGATCCACCGGGCCGACGCACCCGAGGCGGCCAGGTGGGTGCTGGGCCGCAGCGTCGAACTGCGCGGCCGGGGCATCATGACCCAGCTCGCCCGACCCCTGCGCCCCACCCTCGCGGACCGGTGGCAGGCCGGCTCCGTGGCGTTGCGCCCGGCCGACGACCCGGCGCGCTGACCGCGGGCCTCAGCGGCGCGACGCCGCCGTCTTCTTCGCGGGCGACTTGCGGGCCGGGGCCTTCTTCGCGGGGGCCTTCTTCGGCGGCGACTTGGCGCGCCGCTCGGAGAGCAACTCGGAGGCGCGCGCGTCGGTGAGGCTCTCCACCGTGTCGCCCTTGCGGAGCGAGGCGTTGGACTCGCCGTCGGTCACGTACGGGCCGAAGCGGCCGTCCTTGACCAGCATCTGCTTGCCGGAGACCTCGTCGACCCCCATCTCCCGCAGGGCCTTGGGGGCGGCGGCCTGCCGGCCCCGACGCTTGGGCTCGGAGTAGATCTTCACCGCGTCCTCGAGCGTCACCGTGAACACCGCGTCCTCGGAGTCGAGCGTCCGTGAGTCGGTGCCCTTCTTGAGGTACGGCCCGTAGCGACCGAGCTGGGCGGTGATCTCCTCGCCACTCGTGGGGTCCACACCCACCACGCGGGGCAGCGACAGGAGCTTGAGCGCGTCCTCCAGCGTGACCGTCGCCGGCTCCATGGACTGCATCAACGACCCGGTCCGGGGCTTCGGCCCGGTGGGGCTGTCGGCCTCCTTCTTCGCCCGGCGGGTCACGGCGGCCTTGGCCTTGGTCGCGGCCTTCTTGGCCTCGGCCTTGGCGTCGTCGTCCTTCGCGGCGGCGATCGCGGCGTCGCGCTCGGCGTCGATCCGCTTCTTCTCCGCATCCGCGTCGGCGAGCACCTTCTTGGCCCAGACCGCCTTCTCGGCGTCGGTGGCCTCGGGGAGCTTCTCGGTGACGTAGGGGCCGTAGCGCCCGTCCTTGACGACGATCTCGTGCCCGGTCTCGGGGTCCACGCCCAGCGGGCGACCGTCCTGGGGGGTCGAGAAGAGCTTCTCGGCCACCTCGAGCGTGAGCTCGTCCGGGCTCATCCCCTCGGGCAGGTTGGCCCGCTGGGACTCCTCGGCGCCGTCCTCGCCTGCGACCATGCGCTCGAGATACGGACCGTAGCGACCGACCCGGACGTGCACCGGGCGGCCCTCGGAGTCGTCGAACACCCTGATCGAGTTGATGCTGCGGGCGTCGATCGCCTCGAGGTTGACGTCGACGAGGTTCTTCAGCCCCACGGCGTAGTTGGCCTTGTCCTCGTCGCCGGAGCCCTCGGCTGCACCGAAGTAGAAGCGCCGAAGCCAGTCGTCGCGGTTCTCGCGGCCCTCGGCGATCGCGTCGAGTTCGTCCTCCATCAGCGAGGTGAAGTCGTAGTCGACGAGCCGGCCGAAGTTCTGCTCCAACAGCCCGACCACGGCGAACGCGACCCAGCTGGGGACCAGCGCGTTGCCGCGGACGTAGACGTATCCCCGGTCCTGGATGGTGCGGATGATGCTGGCGTAGGTCGACGGGCGGCCGATGCCCATCTCCTCCATCGCCTTGACCAGGCTCGCCTCGGTGTAGCGGGCGGGTGGGCTGGTGGTGTGCCCGTCGGGGACCAGGTCGGTGCCGGTGAGCTGCTGTCCCTCGTCGAGGCGGGGCAGGCGCCGCTCGGCGTCGTCCGCCATCTGCTTCTCCGAGCCCTCGGCCGGGTCATCGGTCGCCTCGACGTAGGCCTTGAGGAAGCCGGGGAACGTGATGGTGCGGCCCGAGGCGGCGAAGGTGGCGCGCTCGTAGCCGGAGGCGTTGTCGCCGGCGTCACCGCTGATGCGGATGCTGACGGTCGTGCCGCGCGCGTCGGCCATCTGGGAGGCGACCGTGCGCTGCCAGATGAGCTCGTAGAGCCGGTATTCCTCGGCGTCGAGGGCACTGTGGAGCTGCCCGGGGGTGGCGAAGGTCTCGCCGGCGGGCCGGATGGCCTCGTGGGCCTCCTGCGAGTTCTTGACCTTCCGGGTGTACTGCCTCGGCGTGGGTGAGACGTAGTCGCTGCCGTACAGCTCCGTGGCCTGCGCGCGGGCGGCTGCGATGCCGCCCTCGGACAGGGTCGTGGAGTCGGTACGCATGTAGGTGATGTAGCCGTTCTCGTACAGTCGCTGCGCGATCCGCATGGTGCGCTCGGACGTGTACCGCAGTTTGCGGCCGGCCTCCTGCTGGAGGGTGGAGGTCATGAACGGCGCGTAGGGGCGCCGTGTGTACGGCTTGGACTCGACGGAGTCGACGACGAAGTCGGCTCCGGTCAGCGCGGCGGCCAGCGCCCGGGCCGCCGGTTCGGCGAGGACGACGGAGTCCTTGGCCGCGCCGGTGGACTTCAGACGCCCGTCCTGGCCGAAGTCGCGGCCCTGCGCGACCCGGGCGCCGTCGACGGCGGAGAGGCGGGCGGTGAAGCTGCGGGGTTCACCGGCGTCCCCGCCGGCGGATCCCTTCGTTGCCAGGGTCGCGGTGATGTCCCAGTAGTCCGCGGCGACGAACGCCATGCGCTCGCGCTCACGCTCGACGATCACGCGGGTGGCCACCGACTGCACGCGGCCGGCGGACAGCCGCGGCATGACCTTCTTCCACAGCACCGGGGAGACCTCGTAGCCGTAGAGACGGTCGAGGATCCGGCGGGTCTCCTGGGCGTCGACGAGGTCGGTGTCGAGCTCGCGCGTGTTCTCGGCGGCGGCGAGGATGGCGGGCTTGGTGATCTCGTGGAACACCATCCGCTTGACCGGGACCTTGGGTTTGAGGACCTCGAGCAGGTGCCAGGCGATCGCCTCGCCCTCACGGTCGGGGTCTGTCGCCAGCAGGAGCTGGTCCACGCCGGCGAGTTCCTTCTTGAGCTCGGCGACCTTCTTCTTCTTGTCGGCGCTGACGACGTAGATGGGTTCGAAGTCGTCGTCCGGGTTCACCCCGAGCCGCGCCCACGGCTCCTTCTTGTACTTGGTCGGGATGTCGGCCGCGCCCTTGGGCAGGTCGCGGATGTGTCCGACCGACGCCTCGACCACGTAGTCGGACCCCAGGTAGGGCTGGATCTTGCGTGCCTTGGTGGCGGACTCGACGATCACCAGGCTCCGCTTGCCGCCCGATGCTGCCTTCTTGCTCGCCACTGGAGTGCTCCCAACCTGCGCTGATTCCGTCGTCGACGCCCTTCACCGACCACCGGTCCCGGCTACGGTACGCGTGCCGGGGCCCTTCTATAGGAATTCATACCAGGCGGGATGCCCTCCACGAGAACCGTCGAGTCACCCCTCCGGCACCCACGGTGGGCTTCCCGGCGCGGGGCGCGGGGTGTCCAGATACTGCCCGGGTTCCGCCTGACCGGTCTCGAGATACCGCAGGACGATCTCGTCGACCGCCTCGTTGCCGGTGTCGAAATGGCAGTGCACGGTGCCCCGGATCCGGACGAGCGTGCCTCCCGTCGCGTCGGCGGTGGTCGGACCGAACATGCCCGGAGTGTTGGGGTCGTGGTCGGCCTGGAGGATCAGCGGCGGCGCGGCCATCTCGCGTGCCTCGATGCGCGGCGGGACCGCCGAGGGCGGGTAGAGGCAGTATCGGGTCTGCTCGGTCAACGCCCACACGTCCTCGCCGGTGCTACCCGCCGGGTCGCTGCTGCCGATCAGGGCCGGGGCCGCCAGGTTCGTCCGGGGCGGCGCGGTCTCGTTGCAGTTGATGATCTTCAGGTAGGTGGCCTGGTCGGACGTCACCGGGGGCCGGCCGGTGCGCTCCTCGGCCTCCTCCTCGATCCGCTCGTCCAGCTCCTCCGGTGTCTCGACGTCGGGCGCCGTGCCGTGCACCTTCGCCGAGATCGCCCAGGCGATGTCGGGCCAGGCGTCGGGGGACCGGCTGTAGAAGTCGAGGACCCGGAAGTAGCCCACGGCGTCGTCCGGCGTCGAGTCGAACCCGCCGGTGGACGCGACGGCGGCGTTCTCCGCCCGCACCGACCCGGTGTTGAGGGCGTCGAGGGAGCCCGCCGCCAGCGATCCGGTGGGAACCGACCCCGGGGCGTCATCGCCCGGCACGGCGGGGGGCGGAAGGAACCGGCCCGCGGCCGCCCCCTCCGACAGGTCGAGCTCGTGGATCCGCCGGTACACCTTCAGGGCGGTGTCCCCCAACGCGTAGACGTCGTCGTACTCGGCGATCCACGCGAGGACGTAGTCGCGCGCCCGGTGCCGATTCTCCGCCTGCCGCTGGTGGAACTCGTACCACCACGTCTCGGACGGTCCGACCGAGGAGTCCAGCACCATCCGGTCGAGGCTCTGCGGGAACAGGGTCTGGTACATCATCCCGATCGCGGTGCCGTAGGAGTACCCGAGGAAGGAGATGCGCTCCAGGCCCATGCGTTCGCGGACCACCTCGTGGTCGCGCACGACGTTCTCCGTGGTGATGGACCGCACGAACTCCGGGTCGGTGGCCATGCACCGCGCGGCCAGCTCGTTGAGGTCGTCGTCGTCGTCGGGGTCGGAACGGTCCGGGGCCTCCACCTCCGGCCCGGGGAGACACTCGAGCGCGCCCGATCCCGCCAGGCCCCGGGGCTGCACGATCACCAGATCGTGGGTGCGACGGATCTCGTCGACGGCGGAGTCGTCGTCCCTGTCGAGTGCGGTGTACCAGAGGGTGCGGGCGTCGCCTCCCGGCCCGCCGGGGTTGGAGAACAGTGCCCCCTGACGGTCGCCCGTGGCGGTGATCCTGCGGACCTCGATCCCCACGGTGCGACCGTCGGGGTCGGTGTGGTCGACGGGGACCGTGACGGAGGCGCACAGGACGTCGGGGCGGGGCAGGCGGTGGAGGACGTCGGCCGCCGACTCCGCGGGGCACGGGGTCCAGGTCACGACGTCAACCCCGGTCAGGGTGGAGGTGGGTGCGGGCGTGGCCGGGGCGACGGGTGGTAGTACGACGACGACGAGGGCTGCGGTCGCGGACGCGACCAGGCGTCGTGAGAAGTGGGGCATGATGACGAGTTTTTCATCTCCGCTGCGTTCCGGGGGGTTTTCCTGCGGGGGGACCGCCCGACTGGCAGCAATAGACAGATCGGTCTAGGGTGAGGGAAGAAGCCACGTCGCCGAACTGGAACCTGTTACAGTCCCGGTCACACGGTCGTGGCCGCGGGCTGCGCCGGAATCGGCGTACCGTCGAGGGCTGAACGGGAGCCGCGACAAGCCTCGATTCATCACGACTTTCTGGAGGTCAGCACCGGTGGGCAACGCGTCCAAGACCAAGCTGGACAAGGTGGTCATCCGCATCGCGGGTGACTCGGGCGACGGCATGCAGCTCGCCGGTGACCAGTTCACCTCCGAGGCCGCTGCCTTTGGCAACGACCTGGCGACCCAGCCCAACTACCCCGCCGAGATCCGGGCCCCACAGGGCACGATCCACGGGGTCTCGAGCTTCCAGATCCAGATCGCGGACTACGACATCCTCACCGCCGGTGACCGTCCCGACGTGCTGGTGGCGATGAACCCGGCGGCGCTCAAGGCGAACATCGAGGACCTGCCCTCCGGCGGAATCCTCATCGTCAACTCCGACGAGTTCACCAAGCGCAACCTCACCAAGGTCGGGTACGAGTCCAACCCCCTCGGGTCGCCGGCCTTCGAGGCGTTCCAGGTGCACGAGGTCGCGATGAGCACCCTGACGATCGGTGCCGTCGAGTCGGTCGACCTCGGCAAGAAGGACGCCGAGCGCTGCAAGAACATGTTCGCCCTGGGGCTGCTCACGTGGATGTACGGGCGCACGGTCGACTCGATCGAGAACTTCCTCAAGGACAAGTTCGGCAAGAAGCCGACCATTCTCGAGGCCAACATCCTCGCCCTGCACGCGGGCTGGAACTACGGCGAGACCACCGAGGCCTTCGCCTCGGAGTACGAGATCGCCCCGGCCAAGCTGCCCGAGGGCCGCTACCGTCAGGTCACCGGCAACACGGCGATGGCCTACGGCCTGGTCACCGCGGGCCGGTCCGCCGACATGCCCGTCTTCCTGGGCACCTACCCCATCACCCCGGCCTCGGACATCCTGCACGAGCTGAGCAAGCTCAAGCAGTTCGACGTCACGACCTTCCAGGCCGAGGACGAGATCGCCGGCGTCGCCGCGGCACTGGGCGCCTCCTACGGCGGAACCCTCGGGGTCACGTCCACCTCCGGTCCCGGTCTGGCCCTCAAGTCCGAGGCCATCGGCCTGGCCGTGATGACCGAGCTGCCGCTGGTGGTCATCGACGTCCAGCGTGGCGGCCCCTCGACGGGCCTGCCGACCAAGACCGAGCAGTCCGACCTGCTGCAGGCCCTGTTCGGCCGCAACGGCGAGTCCCCCGTCGCGGTGATCGCCCCGCAGTCCCCCGCGGACTGCTTCGAGATCGCCCGCGAGGCGGCCCGGATCGCGGTCACCTACCGCACCCCGGTCATCGTGCTGTCCGACGGCGCGATCGCCAACGGCTCCGAGCCGTGGCTGCTGCCCGACGTCGCCGCCCTGCCGGCGATCGAGAAGAACCTCGCCACGGCACCCGAGGCCGAGGGCGAGGGCGACGACGGCAAGCCCGCCTCCGAGTACCTCCCCTACGCCCGTGACCCGGAGACCCTGGCGCGCGACTGGGCCATCCCGGGCGAGCCCGGCCTCGAGCACCGCATCGGCGGACTGGAAAAGGCCAACGGCACCGGCAACATCTCCTACACCGCCGACAACCACGACCTCATGACCCGGACCAGGGCCCTGAAGATCGCCCTCATCGACGTGCCCGACCTCGAGGTCGACGACCCGTCCGGTGAGGCCGACGTCCTGGTGGTGGGCTGGGGTTCGTCCTACGGGCCCATCGGCGAGGCCGTCCGCCGCGCCCGCGCGAACGGCCACCGCGTGGCCCGTGCCCACGTGCGTCACCTCAACCCGCTGCCGCACAACATCGGTGAGGTGCTCGAGCAGTACCGCCGGATCCTGGTCCCGGAGATGAACCTGGGACAGCTCGCCATGCTGCTCAAGGCCCGCTTCCCCGCCGACATCCAGCCCATCACCAAGGTGCACGGTATGGCGTTCTCGGCCGAGGAGCTGCAGACCGCCATCGAGTCCGAGTTCGCCGGCCGCCTCACCCACACCGAGCACGACAAGTACCGCCTGGCGCTCGACGGGGTCATCACCACCACCGGCGAGCCCGCGGCCCGCAACCGGCGGATCGGGCACACCGCCACCGGCACCACCACCGCCAACCGAACCCGCTGACCTGCGAGCGAGGAGAGGAACCCCATGACCACCACCGAATCCGGCCTCGTCGGCAGCGCACTGCCGCTCGACGCGTTGGCGTCCGTGCCCAAGACGGATGCTCCGCAGAAGCCCAAGGACTACACCTCCGACCAGGAGGTGCGCTGGTGCCCCGGCTGCGGCGACTACGTCATCCTGGCCACCATCCGCGCCCTGCTGCCCAAGCTCGGGCTCAAGCGGGAGAACATCACCTTCATCTCCGGCATCGGCTGCTCGAGCCGTTTCCCGTACTACCTCGAGACGTACGGGATGCACTCGATCCACGGCCGCGCCCCGGCCATCGCGACCGGCCTGGCCACCGCACGCCCCGACCAGTCGGTCTGGGTCGTCACCGGTGACGGCGACGCCATGTCCATCGGCGGCAACCACCTGATCCACACGCTGCGCCGCAACGTGAACCTGAACATCCTCATGTTCAACAACCGGATCTACGGGCTGACCAAGGGCCAGTACTCGCCCACCTCCGAGCCCGGCAAGGTCACCAAGTCCAGCCCGATGGGGTCGCTGGACCACCCGTTCAACACCCTGTCGCTGGCGATCGGCGCCCAGGGCACCTTCATCGCCCGCGCCCTGGACTCGGACCGCAAGGGCCTGACCGAGGTCCTCGACGCGGCCGCACGCCACCGCGGCACGAGCTTCGTGGAGATCCTGCAGGACTGCCCGATCTTCAACGACGGTTCCTTCGACCTGCTCCGCAAGGAGGACGCCGGCGACCACCTGATCCCGGTGCGCCACGGCGAGAAGATCATCTTCGGTGACGACGGCCAGCACTGCGTCGTGCGCCGCGGTTTCTCCCTCGCGGTGGCCGCGACCGCCGACGTGGACGAGGCCGACATCGTCGTCCACGACGCCCACGCCGACGACCCGACCTACGCCCACGCCCTGGCCAACCTGTCCAGCCAGGACCTCGAGTACACGGTCACCGGCATCATCCGGCAGGTCCGCCGCGACACCTACGACGACCTCGCCCGCGGCCAGGTCGCCGCCGCCAAGGAGACCTCACCCACGGACCTGCAGGCACTGCTCGACGGCAGCAACACCTGGACCGTCGGCTAGGACCGAAGGCACCACCCGCGCCGCGTCAGCGGCGTCGGAACAACCGTCCACGGGGACGGTCACCGGCTCAGATGCGCCTGGTGACCGTCCCCGTGATGCGTCCTCGGGCGTCCCACGTGCGCTCGACCACGTCGGCCACCCCGTGCTGGTCGATGCGCACGGCGGTGGTCGACCGGGTGCCGTACCGCCGGCCGATGCGGACGAACCTCGACGACAGCCGCCACTCGTGCGTCAGCGGCACGCCCGTGCGCGGCATCGTCCACGGTGCCGCCGGGCGACGATCGGCCAACACGTCCAGCAGCGTCCCGGACCAGTCCGGGCCCGTCATGACGTCGGTGCCCATGAGCGCTCTGACGTCGCGGACCGCGCCCACCACCTTGGGCCAGGGGGTGTCCAACGAGGCGTTCGACAGCCCGTGGACGCCGGTGCCGAGCGCCACCGGGCCGCGGGTGGAGCGGTTGGACGCCCACCACATCCGGTCGAGGTCGCCGGCCAGGAGGTTGACGCCCCCGTAGCGATCGAGGTCGTCGACGACGTGGTGGGCGAACTCCGCGACGGGCACCGGCCCGGTGAGCGCGTCGATGGGCAGCTCGCCGCGGGAGGCGGCTGCGGGGAGCACCGGTCCGGGCTCGCGCACGTTGGTCACCGCCGAGAACCGACCGCCCGGGGCCACCGCGAGCCAGGTCCCGCCCGCGGTGACGTCCCGGCCGGCGACGATGCCGCCTGCTCCACCGGCGTCGGCTGTCCACTCGTGCAACGGCTCGGTGGGCCGGCTCAGGACCTCGTCCCGGTTGGCCACCACGATCAGCGGGTAGTGGGGGTGGACCCGACGGGCGACGACCAGCATGCACATACCCCCACGGTACTTCGGGCGGCGTCCGCGCAGCGCAGGGCCGACGTCCGGCGCGACGGCGCCAACTATGAGGTCCAGCTAGCCGGGCCAGTGCTGCGGCGGGACCCCGGCGGGCGCGGGCCCGATGCTCTGCGCCAGACGCGTGCGAGCCCGGGCCGTCCCGAGCCGCAGCAGCGGCCCGCCACCCTTGGAGCCGACGTAGGTGGTCCGGATTCCGACGCGGTCCAGCGCCGCGCGCAGGGCGTCCCGTCGAGGCGCATGGTGTTCCATCGCGGCGTCGATGCCCAGCTCGACCGCTCCCCCGTCGGTGACGTGGCCGGCGGTGAGCACCCAGACGCGCAGCGCACCGGCGGAGGGCGTCCACCCCTCGGGCACCGCGGTGACCGCGCCCCGCCGCCAGCGGCGCACCACCGGTACCAGGGCCGGGGTCCGCGCGGTCGACACCGTGCAGCGGCCGTCCGGGCCCGCCTCCGAGCGGATCGGATCGAGTCCCGCCTCCGCCAGGAGGGACTCCAGCGCGTCCGCCCGCCAGGCCGCGTCGAGGGCCACAGAGACCTGCGCGAGCTCGCCGGCGAGGGTGGACTGACCCCGGGCGGCCAGCGCCCCCTCCAGGTCCGAGGGCTCGGGGACGTGGTCGTCCGCGGCGAAGAACGACAGCTGCGTCACGGACCAGAGCCTACGGTCGACCCCCGACACATCGCGAGGCCCCCACCGCGCGTGCGGTGGGGGCCTCGCCGTGATCGAGCGGAGCGCCTCAGATGGCGCGGACCTCCTGGGCCTGCGGCCCCTTCTGGCCCTCGCCGACCTCGAACTCGACGCGCTGGTTCTCCTCGAGCGACTTGAAGCCCGAGCCCTCGATGGAGGAGTAGTGGACGAAGAGGTCGGCCGAACCGTCCTCAGGGGCGATGAAACCGTAGCCCTTCTCCGCGTTGAACCACTTGACGGTGCCCTGTGCCATTTTGATGTGTTCCTTATCCGTACTGCCAGGTGCGACTCGCGGGATGGCCACGCGTGTCGGGCCGGCGCCCCCGACCACGGGGTTCCCGTGGACGATGGTGACGACCGGGTCCAGTACATCACGACCGCGGCGCGAGGAGAACAGATCCGGGGCAGGCCGATCCGGCGCACGGGGTGATCAGCCCTCTACGGTCGAGGGGTGACGACCTACGGACGCGAACTCCTCGGCCACCTGCTCGAGCAGCTGCCGGCCGGGGCGTCGCCTCTCACGCACGCCGTCGACCTGCCGGCGCGCGAGGCCCGGCACGCCGACTGGCCGGCCTGGGCGCACCCCGGTCTGGTGGACGAGCTGCGTGGCCGCGGGGTCGAGCGCCCGTGGGCCCACCAGGTGGCCACCGCCGAGCACGCGCACGCGGGCCGGAACGTGGTGGTCGCGACGGGGACGGCGTCCGGCAAGTCCCTCGGCTACCAGCTGCCCGCACTCAGCGCGCTCGCCGCGGACCCGGGCGCCTGCGTGCTCTACCTGGCCCCGACCAAGGCACTCGGGCAGGACCAGCTGTCGTCCGTCATCTCGCTGGTGGACGCCGTGCCCGAGCTCTCCCACGTGGCACCTGCGTCCTACGACGGCGACACCCCGACCGACGCCCGGCCGTGGATCCGGGAGAATTCCCGGTGGATCGTCACCAATCCCGACATGCTCCACCTGTCACTTCTCGGCCGGGCCCGCCAGTGGACACGGATCCTGCGGGGGCTCCGCTTCGTCGTCGTCGACGAGTGTCACTCCTACCGGGGGGTGTTCGGCTCCAACGTCGCCCTGGTCCTGCGCCGGCTCGACCGTCTCGCGCGGGCGCTCGGCGCCGCACCGACCTACGTCCTGGCCTCCGCCACCACCTCCGACGCCGGCGTCGCCGCGACCACGCTGGTCGGGCGCGAGTGCGTGGAGGTCACCGAGGACGCCTCCCCGCAGGGCGGACGGACCGTCGCACTGTGGGAGCCACCGCTGATGGAGGGCCTGTCCGGGGAGCACGGCGCGCCGGTCCGGCGGCCCGCCCCGGTCGAGGCCTCGACCCTCATGGCCTCCCTCGTCGCGGAGGGTGCGCGGACCTTGACCTTCGTCCGGTCGCGGGCCGGTGCCGAGTCGACCGCGTTGCGGGCCCGCGAGCGGCTCGCCTCCGAGCACGGGGAACGCGGCCGCGAGCTGGCCGGACGGATCGCCGCCTACCGTGCCGGCTACCTGGCCGACGACCGCCGCGAACTAGAACGCGGCCTCGCCGAGGGCGAGCTGGTGGGCGTGGCCTCGACCTCGGCGCTCGAACTGGGCGTGGACATCTCCGGGCTCGACGCCGTGGTCAGCGCCGGCTTCCCGGGCACGATCGCCTCGTTCTGGCAGCAGGCCGGCCGCGCCGGACGCCGAGGACAGGGCGCCCTGGTGATGCTGGTCGCGCGCGACGACCCGCTCGACACCTACCTCGTCCACCACCCCGACGCGCTGCTCGGCCGCCCGGTCGAGGCCACCGTCACCGACCCGCGCAACCCCGTCCTGCTGGCCGGGCAGCTCAGGTGCGCCGTGAGCGAGCGGCCCATGCCGCACGACGAGGCCCGCGCGTGGGGTGCGACCGACGTGCTGGAACGGCTCGCCGCCGACGGGTTGGTGCGGCGCCGACCGGCCGGCTGGTACCCGGCCGCCGACGACCACACCCCGCACGCCGAGGTCGACATTCGCGGCACCGGCGGGGCGGAGGTGGTGATCGTGGACGCGGTCGACGGCCGCATGCTCGGCACGATCGACTCCGTCCGGGCCCGCTCCCAGGTCCACCCGGGAGCGCTCTACCTGCACCAGGGTGAGTCGTTCGTCGTGGACGAGCTGAACCTCGAGGACGGCCTGGCACTGTGCCACCCCGAGGTGCCGGAGTGGACGTCCAGCGCACGTGAGCAGGTGTCGATCGACCTGGTCGAGACCCTGGAGTCGGTACCCGCCGGTCCCGTCACCCTCTCGCTGGCCGACGTGGAGGTGACCACCCGCGTGACCGGCTACCAGCGGCGGCTGCGTGGCGGCGAGATCCTCGACGTCACCCCACTGGACCTGCCCGAGACCACACTGGCCACGCGCGCCGTGGTCTACACGCTCACCCCGCAGTTGCTGCGGGTCGCCGGGCTGGAGGAGGCGGACTGGCCGGGGGCGCTGCACGCGGCCGAGCACGCGGCGATCGGGCTGCTGCCGCTGGTCGCGACGTGCGACCGCTGGGACATCGGCGGCGTGTCGACCGCCCTGCACCCGGACACCGGGCTGCCCACGGTGTTCGTCTACGACGGCTACTCCGGCGGGGCGGGCTTCGCCGAACGCGGGTTCCGGCGCGCCTCCGCATGGCTCGGCGCGACGCTGGCCGCGATCCGCTCCTGCGAATGCGAATCCGGGTGCCCGTCCTGCATCCAGTCCCCCAAGTGCGGCAACGGCAACGACCCACTGTCCAAGCCGGGCGCGATCGCGCTGCTCACCGAGGTTGTGGGACAGCTGGGTGACGTGGGTGCCGGGGAGCCCGCGCCGGCCGGGCCCGCCGCCGGTCCCCGCTGACCCGTCAGGCCGGCCCCGCCCGGGCCACCGCCGAGCCCGACCGCACGCCGAACACCCCGAGATCCACGCGCACCTCGGCGCGGGCCACGACGTCGTGGCCGTCGACCCGGCAGACCGACAACTCCGCACTGTTGGCGGCCGCGATCCCGGCCGCCGCGGCACACGCGTCCTGCCCCGCGCGCAGGGCGTGCGCGCCGGCCAACGCGGCCAGGTCCGCGGCGGCCCGGGCCGCATGCGCGGCCACCGCGGCCCGTCCCACCAGGAGAACCGCCACCGTCAGTGCCAGAACCGCGGCGACGGCGAAGGCGGTCATGACGGTCATGGCGCCCTCGTCGTCGTCGACCACCCGCCGCCACCCCGGCGAACGGGGCACGGCCGCACCGGATCGGTCAGGTACGAGTCGCGTCATCCCACCACCCCCGGCTCGGTCCGCGCGACCGCCCGGCCACGGAGCTCCACACCGGGCAGGCCCCGCGCCGGGACCACGACCACGGCCGTGACGAACGACCCGCCGCCGTCCACCGACACCTCCGCCCCGGGAGCCACCGCCCGTCCGGCCGCGACCCCGTCGCCCGGGCCCGCCATCGCCGCCACCCGGGCGGCCTCCCGCGCCGCGTCGACCACCCGGATCTGAGTGAGCGCCGCGCCGGCCCCGGCGGCGGCGACGCCGAACACCGCCACCAGGGAGGCGATGCCGAGGGCCGCCTCCACGGTCACCGACCCCTCGTCGCGGGCCGACGCGGTCCGGAGCCGCCGCAGCACCATCACACCGAGGTGTTGAGGGCCTGTTCGATGATCCCGCTGAGCGCGTCGGGAATCGAGTCGCCGCTGACCACGGTGTAGAGCACTGCGCCGAACGCGGCGGCGGCGATCGTCCCCACGGCGTATTCGACCGTCGACATGCCGGCGTCCGGGGTGGTCACGGCACTGAACCGTCGGGCCAGGGCGGCACGGGCCCGGGCTATCGGCGCGCCGGAGACCGCTGGCGTGCGGGCGGCGTTCCGGGCGATGGGGTGGGTGGTGAGGTGGGTGTTCATCTGGGTTCTCCTTCTTCGGTGACCGGGGCGGCGTCTCCGTCCCGGAATCGGTGTGGCCGGCGAGTCCGCTCACGGCAGGACTCCCGGCAGCATCCCGTCGGCCAGGCCCACGACGACGGGGAGGACTCCCAGGCAGACGAACGCCGGGAGGAAGCACAGGCCGAGCGGGCCGGCGACCATGACGGCGGCCCGCTCGGCCCGGGCGGTGGCGTCGGCATCCGCCTCGGAGCGCAACCGGTCGGCGGCGTGTCCGAGCGCGGCCAGTACCGACCCGCCCCCGTCGGTCGCGCGGGCCAGAACCGGCGCGATCGGGGCCAGCCGGGCGGCGTCCGGGACCTCCCGCCACGCCTCGGCCGGTGCGGCCCCCAGCCGCATCCGCGCCGCGGCCGCCCGCAACGGACGCGCCGACGCGGGCTCGGAGTGGTCGACGGCGTCGGCGACCGCGGCCAGTGCGTCGGGCACGGGCAGACCGGACTGCAACGCAACCGCCAGCAGGTCGACCAGCTGGGCCAGGGCTCCGGTGTCGGCGCTGGTGGGGCCGCGGCGCGTGATCGTGGCCAGGGCGCGGGCGGTCGCCTTCGAGGGGAGCCTGCCGCCGGGTCGATCGCTGTCGCGCGTCCGGGGTGTCGATCCCTCGGCACCGACCGGGAGGGCGTCCGCCCTGACGGCGGCCCGCGGGCGCCACGGCGCCACGCACAGCGCGGCGGCGAGCAGGAGGACGGTCGCGGTCATCGGGCGGCACCGCCCGCGATGCGGTCGGTCCACAGCAGTCCGGCCGACAGCAGGACCGCCCCTGCCAGGCACAACCCGCCGCCCAGCGCGCCGTTGCCCAGTACCCCCAGCGGGTCGGCGCCGAAGCCGGAGCCCAGGAGCACGCCCAGTCCGGGGAGCGCGGTGAGGATGACGGAGGTGGCTCGGGGTCCGGCGAGGGTGGCGTCCACGCGCAGCGCCCGCTGCCGCCGCGAGGCCACGTCGGCCCGCAGTCCGTCCACGACGTCGGCCAGCACCACCCCGTGTCGGGTGGCGAGGAGCCAGGCGCCGGCGAGCTCCCCGGCGACCCGGTCCCCGTCCGGGCCGTCGCCGTCCGATCCGTCGCCTCCGGCGGGGCGCAGGGCTGCCGCGACGTCGCCGCCCAGGCGGGCGTGCGACCCCGCCGCGGCGAGGATCCCGGCCACCCGCGGGTCGTGCGCGGCCGCGGCGTCGGCGGCCTGCCCGAGGGCGCCTCCCGGCCCGGCACCGGCGCGCAGGGCCGAGGAGGTGTCGTCGAGCGCGCGCTCCCACGCCCCCAGTCGCGAGAGACGCTGTCGGCGTTCGGTGGCCCGCCCGTGCAGGTCGGCCGCGGTGCCGCCCAGCACGGCGGCCGCGCAGGCGTGGATCGGGCCCGCCGCCACGAGCGCCACGGTGCCCGCGGCGACGGGCCACAGCACGCCGGTCGGCACCTGCGCGAGGGCGTACCGCAGCCGGGCCACGCCCGCGCCGCCCGCCTGCCCCGCACCACCGGGATGCCGCGCACCGCCGACCCCGAGCGCGCGTACCCGGCCGGCCGCGATCCCGCCCGGCCACACCAGTAGCGCGGCGGCGAGGAGCACCGCGGCCGTCATGAGACCCTCGCCCCGAGCACCGCGTCCAGGCCCGCGCGGCCGGGAACCGCCCCACCGTCGGCGCGCCAGGCCGGGTCCACGACGATCCCGTGCGCCTCGCGCCGCACCACCCCGATGGAGTCGACGCCCCGCCGCCCGTCGGGCAGCCGGCGCATCCCCACCACCACCCGCAGGGACGCCGCGACCTGTGCGGACAGGGCCGCCCTGTCGAGTCCGCCCAGCGCGCCGAGCGCCTCCAGCCGGGCGGGCAGCTCCGTGGGCGAGTTGGCGTGGACGGTGCCGGCGCTGCCGTCGTGGCCGGTGTTCAGCGCGGCCAGCAGGTCGGCGACCTCGCCGCCACGCACCTCCCCCACCGCGATCCGGTCCGGTCGCATGCGCAGTGCCTGCCGGACCAGGTCGGCCATGGTCACCTGTCCGGCGCCCTCGACGTTGCCGTGCCGCACCACCAGTCGCACCACGTGCGGGTGCGCGGGCCGCAGCTCGGGGGAATCCTCGACGCACAGCAGCCGCTCGGTCGCCGGGACCAGCCCCAACAGCGCCGCGAGCATGGTGGTCTTTCCGGAGCCGGTGCCACCCACCACGAGGTAGCCCACCCGGGCGTCGACGAGCCCCCGCAGCAGCGGCTCCGCGGAGGCATGCACCGTCCCCGCCTCCACCAACCGGTCGAAGGTCACCTGGGCCGGACGCGACACGCGCAGCGACAGGCAGGTCCCGTCCACGGCCACCGGCGGCAGCACCGCGTGCAGTCGCCACGCCATCCCGTCGCGGGAGCGGACCACGCCGTCGGCCCAGGGTCGGGCGTCGTCGAGTCGCTGACCCGCCCGCCCGGCAAGGCGGACCGCGAGCGCCCGCAGCTCGGCCTCGGTGGGTACGACGACGTCCGTCTCCTCCAGGCCGCGTCCGCGGTCCACCAGTGCCGGCCCCGGCCCGTCGACCACGACGTCGGTGACGCCGGGGCTCGCGAGAAGCGCCTCGAGCGGCCCGGCCCCGGCCAGGTGCTCGCGGACCAATCGCGCTGTCCGCAGCAGGTCCAGGTGGCCGTGCAGCACCCCGGACTCGGCCCGCACCGCGCGGACCACCTCGTCCGGCTCGGGCTCCACGCCCAGGCCGGCGAGCCGCGCGCGCACCCTGTCGACGAGGTCGGCCGGCGGTGCGACCACCGCCGAATCGTCACCGTTCATCGAGGTCCACCCGCTCCAGCAAGGCGTCGGCGAGCGCGGCCAGCCGTCGCACCCGGCCCGCCCGTCCGCGATGGAGCGCGGCCGCCAGCTCACCGGCGCCCGCCGCACGGCGGACCGCCCGGATCTCCGGCAGGACGTGCCAGTTCCTCGCCCCGGCCACGTCGGCGACGTCGGCGGCGTGCAGGGGGTCGCCGCGTCCGGTCCTGATGACCAGGACCACGCCCGGGTGGTCGCGCACCGCGTTCCCGGCGGCGACAGCGCCCTGGAGGTCGGCCCTGGTGACGACGACGACGAGGTCCGCACCGGCGAACACCGGCCCGCCGTCGGCGAGCCCACCGCGATCGCTCACCACGAGTCCCCCGGCCGACCGGTGGGCCTGCTCCGCTCCCGGGGCGCCGTCGAGGGCGCGGACAGGGTCGGCCACGACCGGTCCACTCCTGGACCGCGCCAGGACGCCGAGTCCGGGAAGGGCCTCGGGGACCGCACCCCACAGGGCCTCCGGATCAGGTCCGCCCAGGTCGGCGCGCACGTCCTCGACCCGTAGCCCGGGCCGCTCCTCGACGCCCAGCACCAGATCGACGCCGGTGCCGTGCGGGTCCGCCTCGACCAGCAGGGTCCGGAGAGACGGCGCAGCCCGAACCGCCAGCGCCGCCGCGAGGGTGCTGGCCCCGCAGCCGCCCACCGCGCCGGCGACCACGATCAGCGGGCCCGACCGCGTACGCACCGGTGCGAGCAGCGCACCCACGAGATCGCCGGTGCCGGACGGCAGGCGGACCACCTCGTCGTCGTCGCCCCGATCGCGGTCGGATCCCACCCGCACGACGCGTGAACCACCGGAACTCACGGCGGCGTCCGCGCGATCGGTGACCACCACCTCGGAGTGGTTCCCGCCCAGGGGGCCCGTGTCCAGGGCGAGGGCGGCCAGCACGGCGCGCACGTCGGCGTCCAGATCGGGGTCGGCGACGTCCACCGCGACGGACCGCGCTCTCGTAGTCGTGTTCACGAGGCTCAGCCTCGCGCACCCACCCGCCCTCCGGCCGCTCCGCGAAGGCTCACGGCGGTCCGCCTGTGGAGGGGGACGGGGCTGTGGACAACGTGCCGCGGAGTACGCCGCGCGGTGAGTTCGCCGCGCGGGGGGTTCGACGCGCGGGGGGTCGCCTGTCGCCTGTCCGGCCCGCTCTCGGCGCGTCCGACCCCAGCGGCCGCCGGACCACCGCCGCCGTTTGACCGCAGCGGCCGACCGCAGCGGCTGACCGCAGCGGCTGACCGCAGCGGCTGACCGTTCACAGCCGCTCGCGGGCATGGCGTCTCGCACCGACCGCTGCGCAGGCGAGACGCCATGGCGGCGGGCGGCGACGGCCGTGGTGTGCAACCGCGGGAGCGAGACGCCGGGCGGGGGAGCGAATGCGCGGCGACGATCGACGCGGAAGCGGGTCCAAGAGGGCGCCGAAGCGAGAGGGCGAGCTGGCCGAGGGACCCGCTAAATGCGAGAGACCGCGGCAGGGGGTGCCGCGGTCTCTCAGAAGTGTCAGTTCTCGGGGGGATGAACTGAGCACCTTAGGGGGATGCCCATCACGGGCACCGTCAGTATTGCCCATCTGCATGGCCAGCACAAGAACCGTATCGTTGGGGCGTGTCCGCCCCACGCCCACCGGGCCCCAGGATGTCGCACCGGCCTCGTCGGGTCGCTGCGTTCTTCGACCTGGACAAGACGATCATCGCGACCTCCTCGGTGTTCGCGTTCAACAAGTCGTTCCTCGGCGAGGGACTGCTGTCGCGACGGTCGGTGATCGATCTGGCCTACACGCAGCTGGCGTTCAGCCTGTCCGACGCCGACGACGAGCAGATGCAGAAGGTGCGCCAGGCCATGGCGACCGCCACCAAGGGGTGGTCTCCCGAGCAGGTCGAGCGGATCGTCACCGAGGGACTCAAGGAGACCGTCTCCCCGACCGTGTACGCCGAGGCCCAGGACCTGCTCGCCGAGCACCGCGCGCTGGGCCACGACCTGGTGATCGTGTCCGCCTCGGGCGAGGAGTTGGTGGCGCCGATCGCCCGGATGCTCGGCGTGGACCACTACGCCGGCACGCGGATGAACCGGGACGCCGACGGCCGCTACGGCGGATCGATCGAGTTCTACTGCCAGGGCCCGGGCAAGGCGGAGGCGATCAGCGCGTTCGCCGAGCGCTACGGCTACGACCTCGAGGCGAGCTACGCCTACTCGGACTCCTCCACCGACCTGCCCATGCTCGACATGGTCGGCCACCCGACGGTCATCAACCCCGACCGCGCACTGCGGCGCGAGGCGCTGGAGCGGGGCTGGCCGATCCTGACGTTCGAGAACCCCACTCCGCTGCTGCCCACGTTCGAACGGGCGACCGGGCCGATCGTCGGGGTGGCGGCCATCGTCCTGGCCGTGGGTTCCGCCACCGTGTCGTTCGTCCGGGCCGCGCGACACGCTGGGCGGTAGCGCGGCCCATCGGGTGCGCGTGGCGATGGGGCGGACCCGTACGGTGCGTCGCCAACACCTCATCATCGGCGTCGGCGACGGGCACGGGCGATAGCCGGACTCCCCCACGAGTTCCGGTGTTCCTTGTGCGATCCCACCATCGCCCCGGGCCGGTCGCAGGCGGCATGCTCAGGGCACGGTGTTGAAGACGCCAGGACCGGGACGGAAGAGAAGTCACGGCCCCCCGCCCTCCTCACCGTCATCGACATTCGGAAACCCACGCGACGGATAACGCCCGAGAGGCAACACCAGCCGTGGGTCCGCGCCAGCCGTCACCGACGGTTGTCCCGGGCCGGCGACACGGCGGACCACAGGACGCTTGGTACCCGGATCTCTCGATGGACCGCAGTGAATTGGCGGGTCGGCTCCGGCCGACCCGCCATTCGCGCGCGCCCGGCCCGTTCGGCCACCGGCGCGCTCCGCTTAGCCCCCGGCTGCGTCGGCGATCGACGTCGCCTCGCGCGCGCCGGCCTCGAGGGCTCTACAGCAATGGAGGAGCCATTCGGTCACGCCCTCCTCTGTTCCGCTCATGTAGCCCTGCAGGGCGGCCCCGTGCGCCTCCGGGTCCCGATAGAAGGTCACCTCGGGCACGCCCAGGCCATGGGGGTCGAGCCCGGTCGACACCCCGACCAGGCGGAACGCCGCCCGGGCGACGATCCCGTCCGCGGACCCGAACGGTCGCAGGCCCGAGAGTTCGCCGAGGACGACCGCGGCGAGGACGGGCGCCGGCGCGCGGGTGCCTCCGGTGACCAACTCGGCGAGGCCCTGGAGACGCTCGGCGACTCCCTCCTCCGGGCGTGGCCGACCGAGACCCTGCGGGTCCACCCCGGGCCCGGACGCCGCGAGGAGGTGCAGATGGGCGAGTTCCTGGAGGGGCGAGCGGGTCCACACGGACACGGCGCGGTCGAGCGACTCGCCCGTCAGTTCCCCGGCCACGCGCAGCGCTGCCGAGAGCACCTCGTCCTGCTCGCCGTCGGTGTCCAGGCGGACGGACGCGCCTTCGACGCCGGCCGATGCGCGGGCACCGCGCAACACCGATTCGGCGGCGGTGGTGGGCCATCCGCGGCGGTTGGCGGGGTGTCGGTGCACCGAGGCGAGGGCTGCCCGGGCGGCGTCCGCGGCCTCGGCCACACCGGGCAGGGCGAGGAGCGGGGCGAGCGGGTCGGGGGCGGTGGAGGTCACGGGTCGAGGTTACCGACCCGGCGCGAATCGGCCGACACAGGTGATTTTCAGCTGCCTCAACCGGTGTCGAGCTGGTGTAATCAGCCCAATCCGTCGGGGCACGCGCCCGGCTCAGCCCCTACACCTCGATCCCGGAGGCCCTCGTGAATCTCAAGGACCAGCTCGACGCGCTGCTCGACGCGACCGCCTTCGACTCGACCGGGGCCAAGGTCGGCGCCGTGCGCCAGATCTACGTGGACGATGCCAGCGGCAAGGCCACGTTCGCGACCGTCGCCACCGGGATCTTCTCCGCCGACGCGATCGTCCCGCTCCACGGCGCGCGACTCCTCGACGACGAACTCCATGTCGACCACACCCGCGCCGTCATCCGCGATTCCCCGCGCCCCGACAACACCGAGGACGCCCTCACGCCGGAGCAGGAGGCCAGGTTGCTGGAGTACTACGGCATCGAGACCCCCACGCGGCTTCGCGGAACCGCCGCGTCCGAGCCCGGGACGGCGACCGGGGAGTCGGCGCCGAGCGGCGGAAAGGAGCCGAGCGCGGGCAAGACGGCAGGCGCCGGGAAGGCGCCGAGCGCCGGGAAGGCCGAGGGCACCGGTAAGACGGCCGTCGCCGACAAGACAGCCGTCGCCGACAAGACGGACACGCCGTCGGGTGCGGGCAAGACGGACAGCGCCCGGACGACCAGCGGCACGCCGGCGAGCGGGGGCGGGGCCGCGGTCGGAGCCAGCGCAGAGGGAACGAGCACGTCGCCTGGCACCGGCGCAGCACGCCGTCCGGCTACCCCACCCGCATCGACCGGGGCCACGGCGCCGACGGGCGCGACGTCGGGGGGCGGGAACAAGCCGACGACGACGAACTCCGCCTCGTCGACCGACACCCCGGAGCCCGCGAAGTCCTCCGGCCCGGGGCCCGCCACACCCGCCGGGCCACCGTCCGACGGCGGCTCCACGAAGGGCGAGAACACCCCTCGCGAGTGAACGGGATCGGGCAGGCCTCCCCCGACCTCCCCCCGCCGGGCCAGATCCCGAACACGGTGCGGCGCATGTGACTACGCTCACATGCATCGGTCCGGTCGCTTCCGCCGTGACGATCCCGGCCGTCCGTGAAATCTGATCCCGAGAGAGAGCCGCTGATGACCGCTCCCGAGCACGACCAGTCCTTCGCTCCCGACCCCGACTTCGCCGCGCAGGCCAATGCGCAGGCCGACCTCTACGACAGCGCCTCGAGCGACCGTCTCGCCTTCTGGGAGGAGCAGGCTCGCCGACTCGACTGGGACACCGAGTGGACCGAGGTGCTGGACTGGTCCGACGCCCCGGTCGCCAAGTGGTTCGTGGGCGGCAAGCTCAACGTGGCCTACAACTGCGTCGACCGCCACGTGGAGGCCGGCAACGGCGATCGTGTGGCCATCCACTGGATCGGTGAGCCCGGCGACGACGCACGCGACATCACCTACGCCGAACTCAAGGACGAGGTCAGCCGGGCGGCCAACTACCTCAGCTCGCTCGGCCTCGTCGCCGGCGACCGCGTGGCCATCTACATGCCCCTGCTGCCCGAGGTCTACATCGCGATGCTCGCGTGTGCCCGCCTGGGCCTGACCCACTCCGTGGTGTTCGCCGGATTCTCACCGAACGCGCTGCGCTCCCGCATCGACGACGCGGAGGCCAAGCTCGTCATCACCGCCGACGGACAGTTCCGGCGCGGTAAGCCCGCACCGCTGAAGGCCGGGGTCGACGACGCGCTCTCCGGAAACGGCGTCGATGCCGACGGCGACGCCGAGTCCGTGCAGAACGTGCTCGTGGTCCGCCGGACCGGTCTCGATGTGGACTGGACCGACGGCCGTGACGTCTGGTGGGACGAGGCGATGTCCGAGCAGTCCACCGAGCACACGCCGGAGGCTTTCGACTCGGAGCACCCGCTGTTCCTGCTCTACACCTCCGGCACGACCGGCAAGCCCAAGGGCATCGTCCACACCTCGGGCGGGTACCTCACCCAGTCCGCGTACACCCACCACAACGTCTTCGACCACAAGCCCGGCGAGGACGTCTACTGGTGCACGGCGGACGTCGGCTGGGTCACGGGCCACACCTACGGCGTGTACGCCCCGCTGGCCAACGGCGCCGAGTGCATCGTCTACGAGGGAACCCCGAACTCGCCCGACGAGCACCGTCACTTCCAGATCATCGAGAAGTACGGCGTCACCATCTACTACTCCGCGCCGACCCTGATCCGGACGTTCATGAAGTGGGGCAACGAGATCCCGGCCGCGCACGACCTGTCCTCGATCCGCCTGCTCGGTTCGGTCGGCGAGCCGATCAACCCGGAGGCGTGGCGCTGGTACCGCGAGAACATCGGCGGCGGCAAGGCTCCCATCGTCGACACCTGGTGGCAGACCGAGACCGGCGCGATCATGATCTCCCCGCTCCCGGGCGTCACCGAGACCAAGCCCGGTTCCGCCATGCGGCCGCTGCCCGGTATCGAGGTCGCCATCGTGGACGGCGACGCCAAGGAGGTCGCGACGGACGAGCAGGGCTTCCTCGTGATCACCGAGCCGTGGCCGGCCATGCTCCGCGGCATCTGGGGCGACATGGAGCGCTATCGCGACACCTACTGGTCCCGGTTCGCCGAGGAGGGCTACTACTTCGCCGGTGACGGCGCCAAGTGGGACGCCGACGGCGCACTGTGGGTGCTCGGTCGCGTCGACGACGTCATGAACATCTCCGGTCACCGCATCTCGACCTCCGAGGTCGAATCGGCCCTCGTCGGTCACCGCGCGGTCGCCGAGGCCGCGGTCGTCGGCGCCAACGACGAGACCACCGGCCAGGCGATCGTCGCGTACGTGATCCTGCGGGGCAACGTGGACGCCGAGGAGGATCGTCAGAAGCTCATCGACGAGCTGCGGGCCGAGGTGTCGCGGGAGATCTCCCCGATCGCCAAGCCCCGCGACATCACGATCGTGCCCGAGCTGCCCAAGACGCGGTCCGGCAAGATCATGCGTCGCCTGCTCAAGGACATGGCCGAGGGCCGCGACGGCGGCGACACCTCGACCCTGTCGGATCCGACGATCATGGACCAGATCCGCGAGAAGGGCACGCGCGGCTGACCGGGTAGCGGGTGAACACCGCCACGTGACGTGGCACGATGGACGACGGTGCATCCGTCGCCGGACTATGGAGGAACAACCGTGAGCCACGCCCAGGGAACGCACAAGCCGACCGAGGCCTCGATCCCCCTGCATGACGCTGACTCGATCGGCCGTGGCGACGCCAGTATCGGCACCCTGGTCAAGAACGCCACGACGCAGGTGTCGACACTGGTCCGTGCCGAGATCGAACTGGCGAAGACCGAGGTCACCGAGCAGGTGAAGAAGGCCGCGACCGGGTCCGGCTTCTTCGTCGCGGCCCTCGTCCTGCTGCTGATGTCCTTCTTCCCGTTCGTGTTCATGTGGGCCAAGCTCATCTCGATGTGGTTCGGCACCAAGACCTGGGACTGGATGGGCTTCCTCATCGTGTTCGTCGTCCTGGTCCTGCTCGCGGCGGTGTTCGGGCTACTCGGCTACCGCAAGGTCAAGAAGATCCGGAAGCCGCAGCGCACCATCGACTCGGTGTCGGACCTGAAGCTGGCCATGCCCAAGGGCAACGAGCCCCGGCCCGGCACGGTGCGTGTCACCGAGACGCCCTTGCCCGCGTCGAAATCCTGAGAACTCCCGCTCACCGGCCGCCCGACCCGTCGATCGTCAGGATCGACGGGTCGTGGCGGCATCGTGACGTCTCGGCCAACGGCATCCGCCTGCACATCGCCGAGGCGCTGCCGGCTGACACCCCGCCGGGCCGACTCCCCCCTCTGGTCCTCCTGATCCACGGTCTCAGTGGAATCTGGTGGACGATGCGGGCGCCCATGCTCGCGCTGGCCGACGCCGGGTTCCATGCCGTTGCCGTCGATCTCCGGGGCCACGGCGACTCGGACAAGCCGCCGCGCGGTTACGACGGGTGGACCCTGGCCGCGGACATGACCAACCTCATCCGGGCCCTCGGTCACTCCTCGGCGGTGGTCGTCGGCCAGGGCGAGGGCGGATTCATCGCATGGACCGCCGCCTACCGCCGGCCACGCGCGGTGCGGGGCCTCGTCGTCGTCGGCTCTCCCCACCCGGTCGCCACCCGGCGCGCCGCACTGCTCGACCGCTCCCAACGTCGTGCGCTGGTGCCTCGCCTGCTCGCGGACCAGGCGCCGCGGTTGCCCGAGCGGCACCTCACCCGCGACGGCGCCGCAGTGGTCGAGGAGATGCTCCGCAGTCGATCCGGGCCCACGTGGCCCGACACGGAGGACTTCCGCGAATCCGCCGACCTGCTCAGGCGGTCCATGCTCATCCCGAAGGTCGCCCACCTGACCCTGGAGAGCCGCCGCTGGATGGTGCGGAGCCAGTTCCGTCCGGACGGCCGCGACTTCCGCCGCGCGGTCTCGGGCGTCCTGCCGCAGCCCGTGCTGGGGATCAGTGGGACCGAGGACCGGTTCATCCTGCCGGCCACCGTCCGCGCGTCCTCGGCGTGGGCGCGCGACTTCACCACCGAACTGGTCCCGGGGGCCGGGCACTATCCCGCGATGGAGGCCCCGGACGCCACGTCCCGGCTGATCGTGGACTTCGCGCGGCGCGTCACCCCGCTCTGAGCCGCCGGGACTCCGACCCGCCGACCGGGCCCCGCGGTGATCAGCTGGGCAGCCCCACGCACCGCCCCGTCGAGACCGACTCCTGCGCATCGACCGCGAGCTGGAGCTGCGGCAGCACCTGCTCCACGGTCAGCGCGTACCCGGTGTCCGCGGCGTCCATCGCGGCGCCGAACACCACGCCGGCGACCTGCCCCTGCGGGGTGACCAGTGGTCCGCCGGAATTGCCCTCGCGAACGGAGCCCCGCAGGATGTACACCTCGCGCTCGACGGTCTGCTCGCGGTAGATGTCCGGGCCGCGCAGGGTCACACGCTCGCGGATCCGCGCCGCGTCCGGACGGTAGGGCCCGTTGCCCGGGTAGCCAACGACGATCGCGTCGTCGCCGGTGCGGGCACGGTTCTCGGCGAAGGGAAGAACCGGAGCGTCCAGCCCGTCCACGCGCAGCACCGCGATATCCACGCGGGGGTCGTAGACCACCACCTCGGCGTCCAGTTCCTCGTCACCGGACACGACGGTCACCGATCCGGTGCCCGCCACGACGTGGGCGTTGGTCATCACGAGCCCCGGCGCGGCGACGAATCCCGACCCCTCCAGCGCGCGGCTGCAGGACTCTGCCCGGCCGCGGATCTTCAGCACGGACGGCTGTACGCGGGCCACCACCTCGGCACCGGACAGGACCGGATCGGGCGGCGGCACCTCCTGCATCGGGGTCGTGCCGAAGGGCCCGAGGATGTCCGGGAAACCGGTGGTGCCGAGGACCGAGGTGAACGTCGCGGGGATCCGCTGCAGCTGCGCAGGAGCCACGTCGTCGATCTTGGCCAGTACGGACGACCCCCGCACCGCCTTGCCCAGCCCGGGTCCCTCCTGCGCGGCGATGGGCACCGCGACCAGCCAGGCCACGAGCAGCATCGCCGCGGATTGGAGGACGGCCCCCACCGTGCTGTCGAGGAGTCGGGCGCCGGAACCCGAGATGTAGCGCCGGGCTGCGCGGCCGATGGTCACGCCGGCCACCTGCCCGATGACCACCATCACGGCTATGATCGCCAGTCCCGCCGACAACCGGCCCAGTGGGGAGTCGATCTCCCGCACGAGGTGCGGGGCCACCAGCAGCCCTGAGGTCGCGCCGATGCCCACGCCGAGAAGCGCGAAACCCGAGGCTGCGGCGCCGTTGATCCAGCCGGAGATCGCCGCGGCGGCGGCGAGCGCGAACAATGCCAGGTCGAGCCACTGCGAGCCCGTCACCGGTACCCCCTCCGGGGATCGTCCGCGGGCAGGTCGAGCGAATCCTCGCCGTCCCCGGCCAGCCCGCCGTCGGCGGCCGTGGCACCGGCAACGGCGCTGGCGGCGGCGCGCGCGCTCAGCCCGGGGACGCCGGCGACGGTGCGATCGGCCAGTGGGTCCGCGGACTCGCGGCGGGCCTCCTCGGCCGACATGCGGTGCTGCTCCCCGTTCGCGGACGCGGCCAGGGTCTTCTCGAGGTCCCGGATGTCGGACGTGTCCCAGTCCAGGTCCCATCCGGCGGAGTGGAACATCGCGGCGAGGATGCCGGCGGTGAAGCCCCACACGACGAGGTCGTCGTGCTGGAACGCCGGGCCGGTCCACCCGGTGGTGTGCCGGAGCAGGAACCGGTTGGCGGGATCGAGCAGCTCGTCGACCGGCACGGTCATCACGCGCGCGGTCTCCCCCGGGTCCACGACGTCGACCTCCATCGGCTCCCGCCAGTATCCGAGCACCGGTGCGACGGAGTAGTTCGAGACCGGGATGTACAGCTCGGGGAGCACCGCGAGCACGTCCACCCCGTCGGGGTCGAGGCCGGTCTCCTCCCACGCCTCACGCAGTGCGGCCTCCACCGGGCCGCTGTCCGTGTCGTCGACGCCGCCGCCGGGGAACGAGATCTGCCCGGAGTGGTTGCGCAGGGTCGGCGCGCGGTGGGTGAGCAGCACGCGGGCGTCCTCGGGCGGCTGCGGCCCGGGGGCGTCGGGCGAGCCGGAGAGCAGCACCAGCACGGCGGCGTCGCGGTGCGGTCGGCCGGCCTCGTCGGGTCCGCGGTGGGCGGGCGGCTTGCGCTGGGGCAGGAGCCCGTCGAAGCTGCCGTCCGTGCACGCCGACATCAGCGGGTCCATCCACCCGGGATGCGCCACCCCGGTGATGTCGCCGGGGCGTGGCACGGGCCGGTCCGCCGGGTCGTTCGCGGTCGGGCTCACGCGGTCACCCCCAGGTGTTCGGCGACGGCGTCCAGCACGTCCTGTTCGCTGTCCATGGGCTGCACCAGCACGTGGGCGACCGTGCCGTCGGGGCGCACGAACAGCGTGAGCGGCAGCACGGGCGGGGCGCCGAGGACGGTGGGCAGCTCCTCGTCGTGGTCGGAGACCGAGACGAGTTCGTCGATGCCGAGCGCGGCGAGGGTGTCGAAGCCCTTGGTCTCGGACGGGTCGGTGTGGGAGATGACCACCCGCACGTCGTCGCCGAGCGTGGCGGCCGCGTCGCGGATCGCGGGGAGTTCGCGCCGGCACGGTTCGCACCAGTAGGCCCACATGTTGACGACCATGGGCTTGCCGGCCTGGATCTTGCCGAGCGTGGTGGTGGAGCCGTCGTCCATGCACCGCACCATGAGGCCGGCGACGGGCCCGGAGGTGGTGGCGGGTGCGGCGCTGTCGCGGCAGGCGGGCAGGTCGGCGCCGGCGCGGGTGTCGGCGTCCACGACCGTGTGCGGCTCGTCGGCGGCCGGGCCGCCCACGGGGGGCGCGCCGGGGGCGGCGGTCGGGTCGCCGGACCCGTCGGCGGCATCACCGAACGTGGAGAGAAGTGCGACGACGACGCCGATCATCGCCACGAGAGCGACCAGCGACCACCGGGCTGAGGCGCTCACGCGTGGTCCCCCAGTCCGACCAGTTCCAGCAGGTGGTCGCGCTCGGGTCCCGCCACGAGGCGGGCGGCGGCGACCGGGTCGAGCGGGCCGGCCTCGCCCGCGGACGGGCAGTCGTCGGCCAGCACACACGCCCCACAGGCCGCGGTCCGGGCGTGGCACACCCGGCGACCGTGGAAGATGATCCGGTGGCTCGCGTCGGTCCAGGAGGCCCGCGGCAGCATGCGCGACACCTCGCGCTCGATGCGGACGGCGTCCGTGGCCTCAGTCCACTTCCAGCGGTTCACCAACCGGATGAAGTGGGTGTCGACCGGCAGGCCCGGGATCCCGAATGCGTTGCCCAACACCACGTTGGCCGTCTTCCGTCCGAATCCCGGGAGGGTGACCAGGTCCTCGAGCCGCTGCGGCACCTCGCCGTCGTACCTCTCCACGAGCGCCGCGCCCAGGCCCTGGATGCTCCGCGCCTTGTTGCGGTAGAAACCCGTCGGCCGGATGAACTCCTCCAGCTCCTCACGGTCCGCCCCCGCGTAGTCGGCGGCGGTCCGGTAGCGCGCGAACAGTGCCGGCGTGACCTCGTTGACCCGCTTGTCCGTGCACTGTGCGGACAGGATCGTCGCCACGCTCAGCTCGAGCGGATCGGTGAAGTCGAGCTCGCAGTAGACGTTCGGGAACGCCTCCTCGAGGCGACGGAGCATGCGTCTCGCGCGCCGGGTGCGCCCGAGGTCGGTCTCCACCCCCCTCGCGGCCACCCCTCGGCTGCGGCGCTTCACGGCAGGAGCTGGGTCGGGCATGAGTCCACATTACGGCTCGGCGCCCCCGCGGCGCGGAACCGCCGCCCCGGGTGCGTGTGCGTCCCGCGGTCCGGGGGTGGATAATCGGACAGATGCAGGGAATCCTCGTCGTCCTGGTGCCGGTCCTCCTCGCCGGGTTCGCACTACTCATGGACCGTTTCGAGAACGCGATCCTCGACGAACCCGAACAGATCGACGTCTGAACCATCCCGCTGATCGCGCGTCGCCACCACCTCCGACGCGCTTACGACTACAGTGGTTTTCGCCACACGCACGCCATGGCACGGACACGCATGTCCGCGCCCGAACGGAGGGTCACAGACTGTGACGATTGATCGCCGCACGGACCAGTCTGCCGACGACGTCCTCACCAGAGCCGGAATCTTCCAGGGTGTGGAGCCGGCAGCGGTCTCCGCCCTGCGTTCCGACCTGACCAGCGAGGAGTACTCGAAGGGTGACGTGATCATCCGCGAGGGCGAGCAGGGCGACAGCCTGTACATCGTCACCTCCGGCAAGGTGAAGCTCTCCCGGAAGGCCCCCGACGGTCGCGAGAACCTGCTCTCCATCCTCGGGCCGTCCGACATGTTCGGCGAGCTCTCCATCTTCGACCCCGGCCCGCGCACCTCGTCGGCCGTGTGTGTCACCGACGTGTCCGTGCAGGCCATGGACCGCTCGGCCCTCAAGCGCTGGATCGCCGAGCGTCCGGAGATCTCCGACCAGCTGCTGCGCGTGCTGGCCCGCCGCCTGCGCCGCACCAACAACAACCTCGCCGACCTCATCTTCACCGACGTGCCCGGCCGCGTGGCCAAGGCCCTGCTGCAGCTCGCGCAGCGCTTCGGCACGCAGGAGGGCGGCAACATCCGCGTGACGCACGACCTCACGCAGGAGGAGATCGCCCAGCTCGTCGGCGCCTCCCGCGAGACGGTGAACAAGGCGCTGGCCGAGTTCGCGCACCGCGGCTGGCTGCGGCTCGAGGGCAAGAGCGTCATCATCTCCGACACCGAGCGACTGGCCCGCCGCGCCCGCTGACGCCCCGGCCCCCCCCCCCGGCCCCGGCTGCAGACCCAGCCCCCGCCCCCGCCCCCGCCCCGAAATCCGCTACCCGGAATAGGGATCCGCTAGTCCAATCCGACCAGCCGATCCCTATTCCGAGTAGCGGATTCTTGGTTGCCGGCGGGCGACGCTCTTACGCCGCGCGGCCAAGTCCGAGTTGCTCCTGCCGACGCATCGCGTCCTTCACCCGCCGGACGATCACGTCCGGACGCCGCAGGTCATCCCATACCAAGCGAATCACCACGTAGCCGGCATCTTCCAGATCGCGCTGCCTCTGGCGTTCACGGCTCAGTGCTTCCCGTATCTCCTGCGGGCTGTTCCCGTATTTGCCGAAGCCGTCCGCCTCGCCGATGAGCCTCCATTCTCGCCAGTAGAAGTCCACGCGGAACCGCTTGCCGCTCCGGCCCGACAGCCACACCTGCATCTCGGGCTGCGGGAGACCCGCGAACACCAGTATCAGCCGTATCAACGATTCCAGAACCGATTCCGACAACCCGCATGTCAGCTCCGGCAGCGCCCGCGCGCGCCCGACACCCGTGCGCCCCTTCGCCAGACCCGCCTCGTCCTGGAGTTCTGGGCGCGACAACATGCCTCGGCGGATGGCCTGATCGGCAGCAGCCACGCCGCTCTCCAGGCTCACCGTCCGTGCGACGTCGATGATCGTCCTGGCGGGAGAGGTCAACTGGATGCCGTCGACGAGTCTGGTCGCCCCCTCCACGGGCAGGGTGAAGCACACGAGCGCCGAACTGCGCCGCGTTCCGCCGCCCTCGCGTGGCCGGGTGGCGGTGGGCCGGTCCAAAGAGATCCCGTGGAGCGGCAGCCTGTAGAGCGCGAGGGCGGAACCGTGCGACATCACCGTCCCGGGTTCCACCGCGAGCGCGGCCGCCCGAGTTCGTTCGAGGAACTCCCGCTCCCTGCGGACGTAATCGGGCCCGCTCCCGGCGGGCGCCTCCTCCGGCTCGTGGGCGTAGACGCCGGACCGCACCCGCCGTAGCGTTCCGGCGCCGATCCGCCTGTTGATCTCATCGTGGTCCAGGCCGCTGCGGGCGAGCTGCGCGAACGTCGAGAGAAAGGGACTGTCGTGGTCGTCTGTCTTTGATGCACCCATGTTCGGCAGTCTCGCCCACGCCGACACGCGCACTCCCGCTGTAACCCGCGATATGCAGGCCGCCTGTGGAGAAATCCTCCCTGTGGACAATCTCCCCCGCGTCCCCGCGCCCCACCCAAATCCGCTAGCCGGAATCCGGATCGGCGACTCCAATTCGACTAGCCGATCCCTATTCGGACTAGCCGATTTTCGCGAATGGTCGGGCGGGGCGGGCGGGTCGGGCGGGGCGGGTCAGGTCGCGGGCGGGTCAGGCGTTGGCCGCGCTACCCGTGCCCTCCGTGCCCCCTGTATCCAGGCGGTCGAGGTAGCGCAGCGCGACCTTGGTGGACTGCTCGGCCACCTTGAGCAGGAACGGCGTCACGCCGCGGTAGATGTGCTGCGTGATCGCCTCGGCCGAGGCGTCGCGCCCCAACTCGGCCCGGGCGGCGATGATCTGGTCGAGTCGATCGCGCCGGTGCCGACCGAGTACCTGGGCCGCGCGGCCGGTGTTCTCCACGTCGGGCCCGTGCCCCGGGATGCCGATCACCCCGTCGGCCCGCGCCGCGAGGAGATCCATGCTGCCCAGGTAGTCACCGAGATCACCGTCGGTCGAGTCCAGCACCGTCGAATCCCGGCCGAGGATCGTGTCCCCGAGGACCACGCAGTCCGGCGGAGCAGTGAACCCGGTGCCCGCGGCCCGCACCTCGAGACTGATCGAGTCGGCCGTGTGCCCCGGGGTGCCGAGCACGATGATGTCCAGGCCGGCGGCGTGGATCACCTCGTCGTCGTCACCGCCCGTCACCAACGGCGCGGCGTCCCGGCAGAACCGCTCCTCCACGGCCCTGACGGGGGCGGAGGTGAATCCGCGCAGGTGATCGATGCCGTCGGTGTGGTCGCCGTGACGATGGGTGACGACGACGAGCTCGATCTCTCCCACGATGGCCGCGATCCGCTCGGCGTGCGCGAGGTCGTCGGGCCCGGGGTCCACCACCACGCAGGTGTGCGACCCCGGGGCCCGCAGGATGACGGTGTTGGTCCCTTCGAATGTCATCTCGGAGGGGTTGTCGCAGAGGATGACCCCGGACAGCTCCGTGACGGGTCGGAGGGTCTCGTACGCCGGGAAGGTGATCGGGGCCAGGCCTGCGGACATCGCGGCTATCCCTCGACCTCGACCACGAGCTCGACCTCGACGGGTGCGTTCAGCGGCAGCTCGGACACACCGACCGCCGACCGGGCGTGGACGCCGGCGTCGCCGAAGATCTCACCGAGCACGTCGGAGGCGCCGTTGAGGACACCCGGCTGCCCGCTGAAGCCGGGCGCGGAGGCGACGAACCCGACCACCTTGACGACCTTCACCACCGAATCGATCCCGACGAGCCCGTCGACGGCCGCCAGCGCGTTGAGGGCGCAGGTGCGGGCCAGCTCGGCGGCCTGCTCGGCGGTGACCTCGGCCCCCACCTTGCCCGTGGCCGCCAGGGCGCCGTCGACCATGGGCAACTGCCCGGAGGTGTACACGAACGCGCCGGTACGTACTGCCGGGACGTAGTTGGCGACCGGCGGGACGACCGTCGGCAGCTCCAGACCCAGCTGGTCGAGCTTGCGGGTCCAGTAGCCGGCGGTCTCGGTCTCGGGCATCAGAGCTGTCGCTTCATGTAGGCGACGTGCTGCTCACCCGTGGGACCGGGCAGAACGGAGACCAGCTCCCAGCCGTCGCCTCCCCACTGGTCGAGGATCTGCTTGGTGGCGTGCGTCAGCAGCGGGACCGTCACGTACTCGAACCGGGCTGCTCCAGTGGATTCGCTCATGTGCCCCACTCTAGGTAAGTCACGAGCGCCCCGCGCGCGGTGGTGTGAGCGCTTAGTGTGGAACGCATGCCGTCCACGATGAGTCCAGGTACGCGGTCGACACGATCGACCATCGCCGACGAGCTGTCCACCGGGTGGTCCGACAGCTCCGAACGGGCCGAGTTGCACTACGTCTCGGGGAAGGGCGGAACCGGCAAGACGACCGTCGCCACCTCCCTCGCACTGGCGCTGGCCTCCACCGGCAAGCGGGTCCTGCTGGTGGAGGTGGAGGAACGTCAGGGCATCGCCCGGATCTTCGACCGCGCCCCCCTGCCCTACCGCGAGGAACTCGTGGCCAGGGTCGACGGCGGCGGCAAGGTGTTCGCGCTGGCGATCGACATCGAGGCCGCGATGCTCGACTACCTCGACACCTTCTACCGCCTCGGGGTGGTGGGCAAGGTGATGAAGTCGGTCGGTGCGATCGAATTCGCGACCACGATCGCGCCCGGGCTCAAGGACGTCCTGCTCACCGGCAAGATCTATGAGGTCGTCGCGCGCGAGCACGCCAAGCGTGAGGTCGTCTACGACGCCGTGGTGGTCGACGCCCCGCCCACGGGCCGGATCGGCAAGTTCCTCGACGTCACCACCGCGATGGCCGACCTCGCCGGCGGGGGCGGGCCCATCCGTCGCCAGGCGGAGGCCGTGGCCGAGCTGGTCCACTCCACCCGCACGGTCGTGCACCTGGTGACGCTGTTGGAGTCACTGCCGGTGCAGGAGACCATCGAGGCGATCGCCGAACTCAAGAGCCACGGACTGCGGGTCGGCCAGGTGATCATCAACCGCGCCGAGACCCGTCACCTCGACGACGATGCGCTGCGGCGGATCGCCGAGGAGGACATCGACGCCGAGGCGGTCGCGGACGGCCTCGACGCGACCGGCGTGGAGGTCGACGACGAGGGACTGCAGGGCCTGCTGGTGCAGGCGATCGAGCACGCCCGCGTGGCCCGCGGCCAACTCCGCGCCGGCGAGACGCTCACCTCCGCCGCCTGCCCCACCCTCGTGCTGCCGGCGCTGCCCAACGGGGTGGAGGTCGCGGACCTCTACGACCTCGCCTCCGCCCTCGTCGACCAGGGAGTCCACTGACATGACACGCCGCCTCGACATCACCGCCATGCTCACCGACCCCGCCACCCGGGTGGTGGTGTGCACCGGCGCCGGCGGTGTGGGCAAGACGACCACCGCCGCGGCGGTCGCCCTGCGGGCCGCCGAACTCGGCCGCGACACGGTCGTGTTGACCATCGACCCGGCCCGTCGCCTCGCGCAGGCCCTCGGCATCGACGAGTTGTCCAACGAACCCTCCCCCGTGGACCTCGGGCAGGAGAAATCCGCCGCCGGCGGGTCACTGCACGCGATGATGCTGGACATGCGCCGTACGTTCGACGAACTGGTGGTGGCCAACACCACGGAGGCCAAGGCCCGGGACATCCTGGACAACCGCTTCTACAAGACGATGGTCACCTCCTTCGCGGGGACCCAGGAGTACATGGCCATGGAGAAGTTGGGGCAACTTCTCGACGACTCCGCGTGGGACCTCGTCGTCGTCGACACTCCCCCGTCGCGCAACGCACTTGACTTCCTCGACGCACCGCGCCGCCTCGGCGCGTTCCTCGACAGTCGGCTCATGCGGTTGCTCTCCACGCCCGGCCGCGGGGTCGGACGCCTGGTGACCGGCGCGATGAGCACCGCGATGCGCGGCGTGTCCACGGTGGTGGGGTCCTCGATGCTCAAGGACGCCTCCGAGATGGTGGTGGCGCTGGACTCCACGTTCGGCGGGTTCTCCACCCGCGCGTCCCGGACCCAGGCGATCCTGCGCCGCAAGGGCACGGAGTTCCTGGTGGTCTCCTCCGCGGAGCGGCCCGCCCTGCGCGAGGCCGCGTTCTTCGCCGAGCGACTGTCCGAGGAGAAGATGCCGCTGGCGGGGGTCGTGGTCAACCGCACCCATCCGCGACTGACCGACCTGAGCGCCGAACAGGCCTGCGCGGCCGCCGACCGCCTGGCCGGGGAGAACCCGGAGGCCGAGGCGGTGCTGCGCATCCACGCCGACCGGGCGGGCACCGCCAAGCAGGAGGTCCGACTGCTCGAGTCGTTCACCGACACCCACCCGGACGTGCGGATCGTCGGCGTGCCCTCACTGCCGTTCGAGATCTCCAACCTGGAGGCACTGCGGTCGGTGGGCGACCAACTCTGCGGCTGACGGATACGAGCGCGGCCCGCGGCGGGTGCCGCGGGCCGCGCTCGAGGTGTCCGGGCCTCGACTCGCCAGGACTCGGTGGACCTCAGGACTCGGTAGATTTCTGGACTCAGTAGACCGCGGTGTGCCGCTCGATCTGCTGCGCGAAGAAGTCTGCCCAGGAACGGACCTCGGGGTGCTGCTTGAGCAGGGCGCGGCGCTGCCGCTCGGTCATACCGCCCCAGACACCGAACTCGACGCGGTTGTCGAGTGCGTCGGCCCGGCACTGCAGCAGGACCGGGCAGTGCCGGCAGATGGACGCGGCCTTACGCTGCGCCGCGCCGCGGACGAACAGCTCGTCCGGATCGATGTCCTTGCACCGGGCCTGGGCCACCCATTCCTGGCGACCCTCCCCGATGATGATCTCCTCGGAGCCGAGGGGGTTGCCGGCACCGGGGCGGACCCCGTGGTCGGAGGAGTGGGTGGTCCCGGGGAGGGTGGACGTCATCGAAGTGCCCCTAGCGTGAGTGGAGTCGTGGACGGGTTCACCGCCCACGTCTCCGGCCTTCTGAGCCCGCCCGACGCGGCGGACTCACTGTGTCGGCGGGCGTTCGCACCTGGGATTCGTGTATCGCGATCCCATTCCGGTCCGATCCGTCCCGCGTTCCCCCATATTGTTACCGCAGTCACACAACAGAAGTAAAGAGTCGACACATGATCGCCGCGCGACGGGTGGTCCCGGAGGGGTGGTCACGTACCCTGTGCGTGTGTCGGCTATGAGTTCGCTGGGAAAGCTGGTCGCGACGTGTGTCGCCGCCGGGGTGGTCACGGCGGGGTCCCTGTTCCCGATCGCGGGGGCAGCGGGGCTGGCATCCAACAAGATGGCCGACACGTTGGCCGGGACGTCCGCGGACCTCATCAAGGGTGACCTGCCGTCGATCTCCACGGTGACCGACTCGGCCGGCGCCCCCATCGCGTGGCTGTACGACCAGCAGCGCGTGCCGGTGCCCAGCGAGGAGATCTCGCAGCAGATGAAGCTGGCGATCATCGCCATCGAGGACCGCCGGTTCGCGGACCACAACGGTGTCGACTGGCGAGGCACCGTCCGCGCGGCCCTGACCAACGCCACCTCGGGCGAGGTCGAGCAGGGCGCGTCGACGATCGACCAGCAGCTGGTCAAGAACTACCAGTTCCTCGTCTCCGCCGAGAACGACGCGGAGCGTCGCGCCGCGGTCGAGACCACACCCGCGCGCAAGATCAAAGAGATCCGGATGGCGCTCACCCTCGACGGGGAGTTGAGCAAGGACGAGATCCTCACCAAGTACCTCAACCTGATCTCGTTCGGCAACGGCACGTTCGGCGTCCAGACCGCCGCGCAGACCTACTTCGGCGTCGACGCCCGCGACCTCAGCGTCTCCCAGGCGGCGATGCTCGCGGGCATGGTGCAGTCCACCAGTCGGTTCGACCCGTACACCAACCCCGAGGGCACCACGCAGCGCCGCAACACCGTCATCGACACGATGGTCCAGACCGGCGCCATCACCCCGGCCGAGGGCGAGGCCTACGCGGCCGAACCGCTGGGCGTGCTCAAGCGACCGAACCCGCTGCCCCGCGGGTGCATCACCGCCGGTGACAGCGGATTCTTCTGCGACTACGTCCTCCAGTACCTCGAGGAGAACGGCCTGAGTCGCGACATGGTGGAGCAGGGCGGGTACACGATCCGCACCACCCTCGACGAGACCGTCCAGTCCAACGTCCAGCGCTCGGTCGACACGTACGGCAACCCGACCGCCCAGGGCGTGGCCGAGGTGATGAGCGTCGTCCGGCCCGGCAAGGACGCCCACAAGGTCGTCGCGATGGCCTCCAGCCGCCAGTACGGACTCGAACTGGGGGACAGCCAGACCGTGCAACCGCAGCCGTTCTCGCTGGTCGGTGACGGCGGGGGCTCGGTCTTCAAGGTCTTCACCGTCGCCGCCGCCATGGAGAAGGGCATGGGCACCAACACGACCCTCCCGGTGCCGCGTCGCGTCCAGGTCTCCGGACTCGGCGCCGGTGGCGCCGCCGGGTGCCCGCCCGCACAGTACTGCGTGGAGAACGCCGGCTCGTACCCCTCCTCCCTGTCCGTGACCGACGCCCTCGCGCAGTCGCCCAACACGACGTTCGTGAATCTCATCAAGGACGTGGGCGTCTCGCCCACCGTCGACATGGCGGTCCGCCTCGGCATGCGTTCCTACGACCGTAAGGGCACCGCGCCCGGAGGCGACTCGATCAGCGAATTCGTCAAGAAGAACAACCTCGGCTCGTTCACCCTCGGGCCCACCGCCGTCAACGCACTGGAGCTGTCCAACGTCGGCGCCACCATCGCCTCCGGCGGCGTCTGGTGTCCCCCCAGTCCCATCGAGTCGATCACCGACCGCACCGGCGCACCCGTCGAGCTGAACGAGCCGGAGTGCGAGCAGGTCGTCGAGGAAGGGCTCGCCGACACCCTCGCCGTCGCCATGTCCAAGGACCACGTGGGCGCCGGCACGGCGGCCAGCGCCGCATCGGGCGCCGGGTGGAGCCTGCCGATGTCCGGCAAGACGGGAACATCCGAGGCCAACCGGTCCTCCGCGTTCCTGGGCTTCACCAACAACTACGCGGCGGCCGTCTACGCGTTCAACGACGGCACCACCACCACCGAGCTGTGCACCAGCCCCCTGCGCCAGTGCTCGTACGGCAACCTCTTCGGTGGCCTCGAGCCGGCACAGACCTGGTTCTCGGCCTTCTCCCCGATCGCCGACATCTACGGTCCGCTCCGACTGCCCGCACCCGATCCCGCCTACCAGGCCGGGACCAGCGGGGCCGCCGCCCCGGACGTCGCGGGCATGAGCCAGTCCGCCGCGACGTCGCTGCTCACCAACGCCGGGTTCGTCGTCAACACGCAGTTCGTCTCCGGCACGGGCCGCCCGTACGGCACCGTCATCGGCGTCGACGGCAGCACCGGCATCCCCGGGTCCCAGCTCACCCTCCGCGTCTCCGACGGATCGGGCGGCGGCGGGGGCGGGGGCACCGGCGCGCAGGGGCAGGGCGCCTCCGGCCCGGGGGCGCCGGTCGGGGACGAACCCATCGTGCTCAACGTGCCGGGCCTGGCCCCCATCACCATCTCGCCGCCGCGGTGACCCCGCCCGGCGTCGGTAGTCTGGACTGATGTCACGCCCTTCACGCAAGACCCGGGTTTCGACGACCTCCCCCGCCCGCGCGGCGGCCGTCCTCGCCGGGGCGGTCGTGGCGGGAACCGTGTACGCCACGGGCTGGGAGCGCAACGCCTTCACGCTGCGCCGCCACTCCCTGCCGCTGCTCGCGCCCGGCTCGCGGCCCCTGACGATCCTCCACGTCTCGGACCTGCACATGATGCCCGGCCAGAAGCGTAAGCAGCAGTTCGTCAACTCGCTGGCGGAGTTGGAGCCCGACCTGGTCGTCAACACCGGCGACAACCTCTCCGACGCCCGGGCCGTGCCCTCCGTGGTCCAGGCCCTCGGGCCACTGCTCGACCGGCCCGGGGCGTTCGTGTTCGGCTCCAACGACTACTACGCCCCGGTCCCCAAGAGCCCGCTGCCGTACATCGGGATAGGCCGCCAGAAACACTCGGCCGTCCCGTTGCCGTGGCGGGATCTCAGGGCCGCCTTCACCGAGCGGGGCTGGGTCGACGCCACCCACCAGCGCGCCGAGATCGCGGTCGACGGCCGTAGCGTGCTCGTCGCCGGTGTCGACGACCCCCACATCGGACGGGACCACTACAACGAGATCGCCGGACCCGCCGGGCCCGCCTTCGACCTGCGGATCGGGTTGCTGCACTCCCCGGAGCCACGCGTGCTGGACCGGTTCGACGCCGACGGGTACGACCTCGCGCTCGCGGGGCACACCCACGGTGGTCAACTCTGCCTCCCCACCGGCGCGATCGTCACCAACTGCGGCATCGACCGCTCGCGGGCCCAGGGTCTGTCCGCGTGGGGCCGGAACCTGGTGTTGCACGTCTCCGCCGGCCTGGGCACCTCCCCGTACGTGCCGGTTCGGACGTTCTGCCGCCCGGAGGCGACCCTGCTGGAACTGGTCGCCGCCCCCGGTGGTGGCGGCGAGGGATCCGAGGTCCCGGTGACCCCGCAACGGGTGAAGGTGCCCCTGCCGGCCTGACCCGGTTTCGCGATTCCGGCGGCGGGGCGCTAGAGTATCCCTCGTTGTCGACCGGGGTGTGGCGCAGCTTGGTAGCGCGCTTCGTTCGGGACGAAGAGGCCGTGGGTTCAAATCCCGCCACCCCGACAATGCGAGGGCCCGGATCACGTCGGTGATCCGGGCCCTCGGTCTTTTCGTGCCCTCGGCCAGTTCGTGCCGTGCCCTCGGGTTCCCCCTGCCGTGGTGCCGTCGACGTGGGGCCGCTCTTCCGGTGCACAGCGGCGCGGACTCTCCGTAGAGTCGTGTCATGACCTCCGAGACCGACGTCCAGAACGCCGCCGCCGCAGGGGACAGTGCACCTGGGACCGGCCCGGCCGTGCACCCGAACTACGGCCGCATCACCACCACCGGGGCGGGGGACGCGGTCCTCGCGGCCTCGCTGCAGAAGGTCCTCGACGGGACCTGGGCCGATGCCCGCGAGTTCACGCGCGAGGCCATGACCCCGGACATGCTCAACCCGATCGGGCTGGGCATGGAGGAGCATCGCGACCATGTACTGGCGCAGCTCCAGCGCCTGGCCGACTCCGGGATGCCCAAGCTGGGGTTCCGCGAGGAGGACGGTGGGACCGGTGACACCGGCGGGGCGTTGACGTCCTTCGAGATGCTCGGCCACCTCGACCTGTCCCTCATGGTCAAGGCCGGCGTCCAGTGGGGCCTGTTCGGCGGCGCGATCGCCAACCTCGGCGACTCCGAGACCCGTAAGAAGTACCTGCCGGACGTCATGTCCCTGGACCTGCTCGGCTGCTTCGCCATGACCGAGGTCGGCGGCGGCTCGGACGTGCAGAACCTGGAGACGACGGCGACGTTCGATCGTGAGACCGGCGAGTTCGTCGTCAACACCCCCACGCCCAGCGCGGAGAAGGCCTACATCGGCAACGCCGCCCGCGACGGCCGGATGGCCGCCGTGTTCGCCCAGCTGATCACGACCGCGGACGACGGCGGGGAACTCCGCCACGGTGTCCACTGCCTGCTCGTGCCGATCCGCGACGAGGCCGGTAACGACCTGCCGGGGGTGCGCACCTCCGACCACGGCCCCAAGGGCGGCCTCGCGGGCGTGGACAACGGCAAGATCTGGTTCGACGACGTGCGGGTCCCGCGGGAGGCGCTGCTCGACCGCTTCGGCGCCGTCGACGCCGACGGGGAGTACTCCTCCCCCATCGATTCGGTGGGCGCCCGATTCTTCACCATGCTCGGCACGCTCATCCGCGGTCGGGTGTCGGTGGGAGCGGCGGCGGGCGCGTCCGCGCGCACCGCGCTGGCGCTGGCCGTGCGGTACTCGCTGGTCCGCCGGCAGTTCGACCACCCGGAGACCGGCAAGGGCATCCCGCTGCTGGAGTACCGCGAGCACCAGCGTCGGCTCATGCCACGGGTCGCCCGCGCGTACGCGTTCGCGTGCGCCCAGAACGCCATCATCCTCGAACTGGACGAGTTCGAGAAGAACCCGGAGGCCTTCGACGAGGTCCGTCGCCGCGAGATGGAGACCCACGCCGCGGGCATCAAGGCCTCGGTCACCGCGTTCGCCAACGACACGATCATCGAGGCCCGCCTGGCCTGCGGCGGCGCCGGCTACATGGCGGAGAACCTGCTCACGGAGATACGCAAGGACTGCGACGTCTTCTCGACCTTCGAGGGCGACAACGTGGTGCTCACCCAGTTGGTGGGCAAGGAGCTCCTGAGCTCCTACGCCGCGGACTTCGGCGACATGGACCAGCGCGAGACCGTCGCGTTCGCGCTGAGCACGGCCGTCGACGTGGTGCAGGAGAAGGCCCGCGCCTCCACCCTGTGGCAGAAGCTCGTCGACGCCGTGACGGACCGCGAGCACACCGACCTGCTCGATCGCGGCAACCAGCTCCAGCTCCTCGTCGACCGCGAGGAGCACCTGCTGGAGACGGTCGCGCGACGGCTGCGCAAGGCGCAGGGCCAGGACGGTTCGGCGGCGTTCAAGGTCTTCAACTCGGCGCAGGATCATCTCCTGCAGGCCGGTCGCGCCCACATGGACAGCTGGGTGTTCGCCCGCTTCGCCGAGGCCGTGGAGGCCTGCGAGGACCCGGAGGCCAGGGAGGTCCTCGGGATGTTGTGCGACCTGTACGTGCTCGACATCGTGGACGGCGACAAGGGCTGGTTCCTCGAGCACAACCGTCTGACGACCGAGCGGACGAAGGCGGCCACCGCGGCCCGCAACCGTCTCTGCACCAAGTTGGCCGGCCGGGCGCGCACGCTGGTCGACGCCTTCGCGATCCCCGAGTTCGTCTTCAGCGTCCCCATGCTCACCGACGGCGGCGTGGACGCGATCACCGACGAGCCCTCCGACGAACACGAGGTCGTCGGCCTGGCCGACTGACCTCGCGCGACCCCTTCATCCCGAAGAGCGTTCCGCACACGTTTCCCGAGAGGGAGGCGTGCGGAACGCTCTTCTCGTCGGCGCGGGAGCGGGTCCGCCTCGGCGCGACGTCTACCGGCGGGCGCGGGGCCGCCCGGCGACGATCACCGCCAGAAGCGAGAACACCGCGACCGCCAGCAGGACCGCCGCGCCGGTCCAGGCGACGGAGGCGGGCCCGGACAGGAGCACGGCGTCGAGCGCCGCGGTGGCCTGCCCGGTCGTGGTCGCCGAGGTGACGGTGACGATCGCCGAGGGCGCACCGCCGGCGACCCACACCCACCACGCCGCGCCGGCCGCCGCGGCGGCGAGGATCACCGCCGTGATCCGACCGGGCCACGGGCCGAGCACCGCGACGAGTGCGCGCCACAGGGCGGAGGAGGCGACGACGACGAGGGCGACGAGAGCCACGGCGGCAGTAGCCCCGCCCGCGGTGGGGCCGTCGGCGGTGGCCAGCGCCCACGCGGACAGGCCCGCGGTGAGCAGGGTCAGCGCGAGAACCGACTCCGCGATCGACGAGCCGGGCCGGCGGACGAGCTGGACGAGCAGTGCTCCGAGCATCGCTGCGGCGGCGACGCCGAGGATCCCGGCGGAGGTGCGGCGCTCGGAGTCGTCGGCGGCCGCGGCGGCCTCCAGCCCGGCGTCGCCCTGCTCGACGGCCAGGGCCCGCCCGGTCTTGCCGATGGACTCCTGGGTGCGGCCGGCGGAGTCGGCGACGCTGGCCGCACCGTCGCGGAGCGTGTCGGCTCCCGTGGCGAGCTCGCCCGCGCCGCCGGCGAGTTCGCGGGCGCCACGGGTGGCGGAGTAGACGCCGTCGCGCAGCTCGGCGCCCGGGGCGGAGAGTTGGCGGGCGAGTTCCGCCGCGCCGGAGTCGAGCTGGTCGAGGTTGCTCAGCGTGTTCTGGTCGAGGCCCTGGGTGGCCAGCTGGTCACGGAGCCCGGTCAGGGCGTTGCGCGCCTGGACGACCTCGGGGGCGTCGCCCTGCAGCCGCGACAGGGCGTCCTCGATCGCGGTGGAGACCTGCCCCTGGATCACGGCGACCCCGCGGACCGCACCCACGACCTGACGGACGCCGCCCGCGACCTCCTCGGCCCCGGATCCGGCCTGCCCCATCCCCGCCTGCAACTGCTCCATGCCCGTGGCCAGCTCCGCGGAGCCGTCGCGCAGCTGCCCGGCACCGTCGGCGAGTTCGGCCGTCCCGGAGCGCAACTGCTCTGCTCCGGCGACCGTGAACGACGAGTTGGCCGACGCCTCCGACAGCGCCGAACGCAGCGGCCCGCCGGCGCCGGGGGCGGCGTCCTCCTGCTGGGGGGTCGGCCCGACCACCGCCCACAGTGCGGCCAGGACGAGGGGCAGGACGATCAGCGCCAGGCCCAGCAGCCGCCGCGCGGGTCCCCCGCGGGCGGCGCCGACCTCGTGGCCCGGGGCGTCCGGCGCGTCCGGGGGGTCTGATCGAGGGGAGGTGCCGGGGTCGGTGACGGGCAGGATGTCGGTGTGCGGCGAGGTCTCAGAGGGGGCGTCCGAGGAGGTCATGGCCGGATCGTAGCCCCCTGGAACCGGTGTTCCCGCAGGTCACTCGGCATGCCCCCGCATCGGTGTCCGTGGCTCTTGATAAACTTCCGTGGAAACCTTCGCACCCCTCGCCACCCGCTGCCGCGCAGGAAGGAGCCATGAGCCCCGTCCTCGCGATCGCTGCTGCAGGTCTGGCCACCCTGCTCGCATGGCCGCTCACACGGTGGTTGGGCCGGGGCGCGGGATGGCCGCTCGCGGCGCTCTACCTACTGGGGGCGTCCGCGCTCCTGTGGCCGCTCTCGCTGGCCCTGTCGGGGAGGCCCACCGAGGTCGTACGCATCCCCTGGGTGCCCGCCCGCGACTGGACCCTGGACCTGTTCGCGGACCCCACGGGCCTGCTCTTCGCGATGCTCGCGTTGGTGATCGGCGCGATCGTGTTGATCTATTCGTCGTCGTATCTCTCCGGCGGCGGTGACCACGGGCACGGGCGTCGGCACGCCCGCGGGCGGCGCCCACAGCACTACGGCTTCTACCAGCTCATGACCCTGTTCACGGTCTCCATGCTGGGGCTCGTCCTCACGGACTCGATGGTGCTGCTCTACGTGTGCTGGGAGCTCACGTCCCTGGCGTCGTTCGCGTTGATCGCCAACTCGGGCCGCCCCGCCTACGCCGCCGCGCTGCGCACCCTCACGGTGACCGTCGTCGGTGGCCTCGTGCTGCTGGGCGCGCTCGTGGCCATGTGGTTGCGCACCGACACCACCTCCATCTCGGAGGCCCTCGCGCACGACGTGTGGTCCACCGACCCCGGCTTCACCGCAGCGATCGCGGTCGCCGTGGCGGTGGCCGCGTTCACCAAGTCCGCCCAGTTCCCGTTCCACTTCTGGCTGCCGGACGCGATGGCGGCGGCGACCCCGGTGAGCGCGTACCTGCACGCCGCGGCCGTGGTCAAGGCCGGGATCTTCCTGTTCATGCGGTTCTCCCCGGCCTTCCACGACGTGCCGGTGTGGAACGCACTGCTCGTGTCCGTGGGCATGGGAACCGCCGTGATGGCGGCCGTGTTCGCCCTGCAGAAGACCGACCTCAAGCAGCTCATGGCCTATTCCACCGTGAGCCAGCTGGGGTGGATCACCGCGGCGATCGGCGTGGGGACGCAGGAGGCGCTCGCCGCCGCCGCACTGCACACCGTCGCCCACGCCCTGTTCAAGTCCGGGCTGTTCATGCTGGTCGGCGTGGTCGACCACGAGGCGGGGGCCCGCGACATCCGCGACCTCGGCCCGCTGTGGCGCCGCATGCCGTGGACGTTCGGCGCCACCGTGCTCGGCGCGGGCGCCATGGCCGCCGTGCCGCCCACCCTGGGCTTCGTGTCCAAGGAGTCCATGCTCATCGCGTTCGGCGACGTCGCCGGCGGGAACACGGTGGCGGTGACCGCCCTGCTGACCGCCGCCGTGATCGGGGCGATCCTCACCTTCCTCTACTGCGCCCGGATCGTGCTGGGCGGCTTCCTCGGCGTCTACCGCGACCCGGCCCGGACGGCGGCCGACCCGGACGAGGTCCACGAGGCACCGGTCCGGCTCTGGCTGCCCGCGGCCCTGCCCGCCGCGATCGGGTTGCCGCTGGCGCTCGTGGTCTGGGTCTTCGACGTGCCGATGTCCGCGGTCGCCGAGGCCGCGGCCGGTTCGTTCGGCTGGCCCCCGAACGAACCGGGCACCGCCGTCGTCTATGGCACCGCTCCCGCCGGGACGATCGACGACCTGACCTACGAGGCCCACTTCGTCCTGTGGCACGGGCTGACCCTCGAGGTCGGGCTCACCGCCCTGATCCTCGTCGTCGGTGCCCTGCTGGCCTGGAAGCGCACGCCGATCGACCGCGCACTCGACCGGGCGCTGCTGCCCTTCACGGGCGCCTCCGTCCTCGAGGGCCTGACGTCGGCGGCCACGCGCGCCGGCCGCGCGCTGGTCCGTCCCACCGCGTCGGACTCCCCCGCTCGGCACGCCGGCGCCCTGCTGGCGGTCCTGAGCGTCTACGCGGTCGGGATCGGCGGCTGGGCACTGGCGACGGGCAGTGAGATCCCCCCGCGCGTCGGCGGGCTCGAGAACGCGATCGACGTCGTGTTGCTCCTCGTGGTCGCGGTGGGCGTGCTGGGGCTGTGCGTCACGCGCTCGCGCCTGTCGGCCGCGGTGCTGCTGTCGGCCGTCGGGATCGCCGTGACCATCCAGATCTTCGGCCTCGGCGCGCCCGACGTCGGACTGACCCAGCTGCTGGTCGAGGCGCTCACGATCATCATGTTCGTGCTCGTCCTGAGGCGGTTGCCCCGCGACTTCATCACCGCCTCCCGCCCGAGGAACACCGCCGCCATCGTGCTGGCCGTCCTCACCGGCATCACAACCACCATCGGTGTGCTGGTCTTCACCGGGCGCCGGGAACGCTCCCCGATCGGCGTGTACCTGCTGGAGAACAGCCCCGAGATCACCGGCGGGAGCAACATCGTCAACACGATCCTCGTGGAGTTCCGCGCTCTCGACACCTTCGGCGAGGTGGCCGTGCTCGGCGTGGCCGGCATCGCGATCCTCGGCGTCCTCGGCTCGGTCCGGGCCACCGCCCAGACCATGGATCCCGAGTCCGTCCGCGAGACCCTGCCCGGTTCCGCGAAGAGCACCGGCACGGCCGCGGAGGCGTTGGAGGACGCCGCCCGCAACACCGTGCCGTTGAAGCTGCTCGCACGGGGCGTGACGCCGGTCCTCGCCGTGGTCTCCGTGATGCTGCTGTGGCGTGGCCACAACGAGCCCGGCGGCGGTTTCATCGCCGCCCTGGTCGCGGCGTGCGCATTCGCGCTGGTCTACCTGGCCCGCGAGTCGGATCGCCCCGTGAGCCGACGCTCCACCCCGGTCGCGCTCATCGGCGGGGGGCTGGTGGTCGCCGGACTCACCGGGATCGGCGGCTACGCGCTCGGGCAGTTCCTCCAGCCCGCTAACGGGTACTTCCTGGGCCAGCGCCTCTCCAGTGCCCTCATCTTCGACCTCGGGGTCTACGCCGGCGTCCTCGGACTGGTCATGACCGCGTTCAACACGCTCGGCGCGGGCCGCGCCCCCGCAGAGGTCGTCTCCGGCCCCGACGCGCCGGACACCGGCCGCCGGAAGTCAGGCCCGCGGAAAACCAGTGGTGGGGCCGGTACCGGCGTAACCGGGGGCACCCCGGGGACTCGTCGCGGAACCGACGAGGAGGTCGCCCGGTGACCATCGCGATCATGATCGGCGTCCTCACCGCGGGCGGCGTCTACCTGATGATGCAGCGCGGCATGGTCCGTGTCGTGTTCGGTCTCGCGCTCATCAGCCACGCGGTCAACCTCACGTTGCTCAGCGCTGGCGTGGCGGCCTGGCGGGCCGAGCCACTCGCCGACGTCAACGCAGTCGACGTGTCCGCCGACCCGCTCCCCCAGGCGTTCGTCCTCACCGCGATCGTCATCACGCTCGCGGTGACCGTGTTCATGCTCTCGCTCGCGGTGGTGAGCCGCGACGACGACACCCACAACGTCCCGCCCACCGGTGAGGAGTACGCGTCGTGACCGCCCTGCTCCTGCCCCTGCTGGCAGCCATTCCCGTGATGGCCGCCGCCGTCACGGCGATCCTGCCGTCCCGGCAGGCCGGCCGTCTCGTGGCGCTGGCGGTCCCGGCGGCCACGGCGGTCGCCGGGCTCGTGCTCCTCGTACTGCACCGGTCCGAACCGGTGATCGCCGCCTCGGTGGGCGGCTTCGTGCCGGGCGTCGCGATCCCCTTCGTCTCCGACTCGTTCGCCGCGCTCATGCTGGTCACCACCGGTGTGGTGGCGTTGATGTCCCTGGTGTTCTGTGACCAGACCGGCGAGTTCGGCCGGAGCCGCTACTTCGCCCCGCTGGCCCTGCTGCTGCTCGCCGGCGCCAACGGCGCCCTGCTCACCGGCGACCTGTTCAACCTCTTCGTCTTTGTCGAGGTCATGCTGCTGCCCTCGTACGCGCTCATCGCCATGACGGGCACGTGGCGCCGCCTCGGCGTGGGCCGGTTGTTCGTCGTGATCAACCTCCTCACCTCCACGCTGCTGCTCGCGGGCGTCGGCTTCGTGTACGGCACCGCCGGAAGCGTCAACCTCGCCGTGCTCGCGGGAGCGGCACAGGAGGACGGCCGGGTCGCCGCCGCCCTGGGTGTGGTGCTCATGGCCCTGTGCATCAAGGCCGGCGCCGTACCCGTCCACGGGTGGCTGCCCCGCGCCTACCCCGGCACCTCCGCCGGGGTCATGGCGCTGTTCTCCGCGCTGCACACCAAGGTGGCTCTCTACGCGGTCATCCGGATCTGGGCCACCGCCTTCGACCTCGATCCGGCATGGGGCCGCGTCCTGTTGGTCGTGGCGCTGGTGACCGCGCTGTGGGGTGCCGTCGCCTCGGCGTCCCCCGTCGGCGCCCGCGAGATCCTCGCCTGGCAGATGGTCTCCGGGGTCGGCGTCATCCTCGCCGCGCTGGCGGTCGCGCAGGCCCCCGGCGGTGCGATCGTCTACATGATCCACCACATGGTCACCATCGGGGCGCTCGTGATGCTGATCGGTGCCGCCGAGCACGTCTACCGCAGCGGACAGCTGGCTGGGCTGTCGGGCCTCTGGTACCGCGAACGTCCGCTAGGGGTGCTGCTGGTGCTCGCCATCGCGGCCCTCGTCGGACTGCCGCCCACCTCGGGGCTGACCGGCAAACTCGAGGTCGTGACCGCCGCCCTGGGGACGGGTGGCGCATGGGGAGTCGCCACCGTCGTCGTCGTCCTGGTCTCCTCCCTCATCGGGCTCGTGGCCATGCTCCGGTTGTGGCGCGGCATCATGTGGGGCGGACCCGCGCCCCGTCCCGGCGATGACGACGGTGACAGCGACGAGCGCCAGCAGGGGGTTGACGAGCACGGCGGCGATGACGGCGACGACGACGATGACGACGACGTTCGCCCGTCTCCGCGCGTGCCGGCGCGCCTGCTCGTGCCCGGGGGCGTACTCGCGGCCCTGTCGGTGGCCATCTTCCTGGGGTACGGGGCGATCGCCCCGGAGGTGGACCGGGCGGTGGCCGGCCTCGTCGACACCGGCGCGTACGTCTCGGCCGTGCTCGACGGCCCCGATGCGATGACCGACTCGACGATCGGGGGACGCTCGTGATCCGCCGGGTACTCCGCGCCCCGGTCGTCCTGGGGTGGTTGCTGTGGAACGTCGTGCTGTCGTCGGTGGCCCTGGCCAAGGAGGCCGTCACACCCGGTCCGATCGGCACCCCGGTGCTGGTGCGCTATCCCATGCGCTGCCGCACCGACGTGGAGATCACGGCCCTGGCCTGGGCGATCACCGTCACGCCGGGGACACTGGTGACGGTCATCGGTGATGACGAGATGTGGGTCCACGTCGTGCTCGGCGGGCCCCGTCAGGAGATGATCGAGTTGCTCGGTCGGACCGAGGACCGGGTGCTGTCCGTTCTGCGAGGTGAAGACGAATGAGCCCGCTGCTGACGGTGCTGCTGGCCGTGTCGACCGTGATCGTCGTCGCGAGCATGGTGGTGGCGGCGGTCCGCGCGGTACGCGGACCGGGCGATGCCAACCGTGCCGTCATGGCTGATCTGAGTTACTTCTGCGCGGTGGCACTGTTCGTGCTGTTCGTGATCCGTCAGGGATCTGCGGTGGCACTGGACGTGGTGATGCTCGGATCGCTCATCGGTGTGCTCTCGACCGTCGCCCTCGCGCGGTTGCTCTCCCGAGGACAGCGGTGACGGGGATGGAGGGCTCGATGATCGCGGACCTGGTGATCGGTGTACTGGCGCTGCTCGGGTCGCTGTGCTTCCTGGTGGCCGCTGTGACCATGTCCCGGGCCGGCGACGCGCTGACCCGGATCAACATCCTGTCCGTGGCGACCGGCCTGGGGATGATGCTGTTCATCTTCTCGGCCTACGGGCACGAGCTGAGATCCGGGTTCTCCTGGGCGCAGCTGCTCATGGCGCTGGTGGCCCTGGGAGCGACGGTGGTGGTGACCACGGTCGCCTCCATGACGCTGGCCCGCGCCGCCTACCGGGCGGACGGCAGACTCGACCCGCTGACGGCCTACGACGACATCGCCGAGGAGACCGGGACATGACCGGGCCGGGTGACGCACGCGACGGCCGGGACCAGACCCTGCGTGATCCGGCCGACGCCGCCCGACGGATCGACTCACTGATCGACAGTGGTGACCTGCGCACGGCCTCCGACATGGTCGAGGAGATGCCGCCCTGGCTGATCGTCGACGTCCTCGAGCGCAGCGGCGCCAAGGACCGGGCCGTGCTGTTCCGGTTGCTGTCCAAGGGCACCGCGCTGGTGGTCTTCGAGGCCCTCGACCCGCCGCTGCAGTCCGAGCTGATCCGCGCGCTGCACACGGACCGCGTCAACCAGATCTTCACCGACCTCGACCCCGACGACCGGGCCGGGCTGATCGACGAACTCCCGGCGCGCGTGGCCACCCGGCTCATGCGGGAACTCGACCACGACGAGCAGGCCCTCACCGCAGCGGTGCTCGACTACCCGGTCGGCTCGGTCGGTCGGCGGATGAGCCCGGAGTTCATCTCCACCCACCCCGACGTCACCGCCGGCGAGACCCTCGACCGTGTGCGCCAGCGGATCGACGAGGCCGAGACGATCTACGGCATCCCGGTGACCGACGACCAGCGTCGCCTGGTGGGGATCGTGGGCCTGCGCGCGATCATGCGCGCCGAGCCGGGGACACCGGTCCGCGACCTGATGAACGACGCGATCACCGCGCGGGCACGCGAGTCCGCCGAGACCGCCGCGCGCAGGTCAGCGGAGGAGCGCCTCATCGTGATGCCGGTCGTCGACGACGAGGGCCGGCTGGTCGGGATCCTCACATTCGACGACGCCCTGCGGGTCCTCGAGGACGCCGAGACCGAGGACACCGCGCGCGCCGGTGGTGCGGAACCGCTGCGCGCGCCCTACCTCGCGACCCCGGTGCGATCGCTGGTGCGGTCGCGTGTGGTCTGGCTGCTGGTCCTCGCCCTCGGTGCCGCGCTCACCGTCCAGGTGCTCGAGGTGTTCGAGGGGACGATCGAGCAGGTGGTGGCGCTGTCACTGTTCGTGCCACTCATCATCGGCACAGGCGGCAACACCGGAAACCAGGCGGCCACCACCGTGACCCGCGCCCTCGCACTGGGCGACGTGCGTCCCCGCGACGGGCTGCGCGTCCTGGGCCAGGAGGTGCGGACCGGGTTCACGCTGGGTCTGGTCCTCGGCGCGGTGGGGGCACTGGCGGCGGGATTGATCTACGGCACCGATCTGGGCCTCGTGATCGGGTTGACCCTGCTGGTGTTGTGCACCGTCGCGGCGACCGTGGGCGGTCTGATGCCGCTCCTCGCGCAGGCCGTCCGCGCCGACCCGGCCGTGTTCTCCAACCCGTTCATCACGACGTTCGTCGACGCCACCGGGTTGATCGTCTACTTCCTCATCGCGCGGGCGGTCCTGGGCCTGTAGGCGGAACTCCCCGGTGCGCTGCGGTGCGCTGCGCTGCTTCGCCGACCCGCGACACCGTAGGGCGACCGAGCCGACGGAGCGCGGGAACCGCCGCTGACGGGCACCACGTGGCGCTAGGGTGACACATGTCACATCCGGCTCGTCCGGAGTCCCCACCGCCCTGAAGGTGTCCATGGCCGACGAAGCCACAGCACAACCGCCTGCCGTTCCCCCGGACCTCATGCCCGAGCTCGCCTGCTACGGGCTGGCCGGACACAGCGCCTCCCCGGCGGATCTCATCGCCGAGGCCGCGCGGGCCGAGGAACTGGGCCTGGGATCCATCCTGCTGTCCGAGAGGTTCGCACTCAAGGACGCCGCGGTGATGGCGGGCGCGGCGGTCGCGGCCACCACCCGGATCGGAGTGGGCACCGCCGCGACCAACCACAACACCCGCCACCCGCTGGTCACCGCGACCATGGCGACGACCCTGCACCGGATGTCCGGCGGACGCTACGCCTTCGGCCTGGGCCGCGGGATCCCCCTGCTCTTCGACATCATGGGCCTCCCGCACGTGACGTCGGCGCAGCTCGAGGACGCGATCGGCATCTACCGCACGCTGTGGGGCGGTGAGGCCGTCATCGGTCACGACGGCCCGGCCGGCAGCTACCCGTACCTGATGCAGGACGCGTCGTTCGACGAGGACATCCCGGTGCTGATGATGGCGATGGGCGACAACCAGCTGCGGCTGGCTGGGCGGATCGCCGACGGCGTCGTGCTCCACACCTTCATGTCGGATGCGGCGGTGCAGCGCTGCGTCCGCCTGGTCCGGGAGTCCGCGGAGCAGGCCGGCCGCGACCCCGCGGGCGTGCGGATCTGGTCGGTGATGGCGACCATCGAGCACTCGCTGGACGAGACGGCGCGGTTGCGCAAGCTCGTCGGGCGACTGGCCACCTACCTCACCGGCTACGGCGAGGTCCTGGTGCGGGTGAACGGGTGGGACCCGGCGGGACTCGAGGCGTTCCGCTCGGACGAGCGACTGTCCTCCCATTCCGGCGCGCTCGACGCCACCGACGATCTCGACCTTCTGCGCCATGCCCGCGAGGTCCTGCCCGACGCGTGGCTCGCCACGGCCGCCGTCGGCAGCGCCGCGCAGTGCGCCGACCGGATCGAGGGCCAGCTCGCGCTCGGCGCCGACTCGGTGGTCCTGCACGGTGCCACTCCCGACGAGCTCGCCCCGGTGCTCACCGAGTGGCGCGGGCGCCGGGACCCCGACCGCTTCGCCCACCTCGAGCCCAATCCCGGAAGGATCTCCCGTCATGACTAGTGTCGCGTCGAACCCGCAGGTGGTCTGTACGCCGGAGGAGGTCACCGCGCCGTGGCTGTCGCAGGCCCTGGGCACCGAGGTCCGGTCGGTGCGGACGGAGCTGGTCGGCACCGGTCAGATCGGATGCGGCCTGCTCGCCCACGTCGACGGCGACGGGCTCCCGCCGACGCTGTTCGTGAAACTGCCGAACCCCGACGAGGGCATGCGGCCGCTGTTGCACGGCGTGTACCGGACCGAGGTGCTGTTCTATCGTGACCTCGCGCCGACCGTGGCCGTGCGGGTCCCGCGGGTCCGGTTCGCCGCACTCGGCGAGCGGGAGGGCGAGTTCACGCTCATCCTCGACGACGTCACCCCGCTCGTCCAGGGCGACCAGCTCGCCGGGCTGACGATCGACCAGGCCCGCGACTGCGCCGTCAACCTCGCGGGACTCCACGGCCCGCGCTGGTGCGACCCCACGCTCCGGAGCATCGAGGGCCTCGCGGCGCCGACGGTCGAGGACAACGTCACTCTCCAGGAGCTCGGCGGGCCGGCGCTGGAGGCGTTCCTCTCCGAACTCGGGGGAAGACTCGACGACGACGAGCGCCGCATCATGGCGGAGATCGCCCCGCTGATCGCCCGGTGGGCCAACGGGCGGGCCGAGCGGTTCGCGCTCCTGCACGCCGACTACCGGGCCGACAACATGCTGGTGGACCCGACCGGGAACCGTCCCTCGCTGGCCTGCGACTGGCAGACGCTCGCGGTGGGCCTGCCCGGGCGTGACCTGGGCGGATTCCTCGGTTCGAGCCTCACCGTGGACGACCGGCGGGCCGCCGAGCGCGACATCGTGGCGGACTACCACCGGGCCCTGCTGGGTCACGGTGTCACCGACTATTCCGCCGACGCCTGTTGGGACGACTACGTCTACGGCCTGCTGCAGACGCCGGTGCTGGGGATCTTCGGCTGGATGTACGGCACCCGGACGGATCGGGGTGACGAGATGTTCGCCCTGCTGATGCGGCGGGCGTGCCGCGCCATCGCGGATCACGACGCGCTGGCGGTGGCCAGGGCCGGTTGACCGACGACGACACAACGAAATCCGCTACCCCGCCCCCGGATTCGCTAGTCCAATCGGAGTAGCGAATCCGTAGGGGGAGTAGCGGATGTTGGCGTGCTACTGGCCGGCTACCGGGGTGTCACTCCTGCAGCGTGTGGTTGCCGCGGGGGCTCGCCTCGACGCCTGCCTTGACGGCCTCGCAGAGGCCCTGGTCGACGGCGGCCCAGTAGGCATAGACGCGGTCGAGCAGCTCGGTCTCCGACGGGTCGATCGCCGAGACGTGACCGGCGATGTTGGCCGCCAGCCGCTCGCGGGCGGCGTCGTCGAGGACCTCGCGGTACAGGATTGAGGCCTGGACCGAGTCGGTGTCCTCGGCGTGCGGGCTCACGTCGCCGCGGTGGATGTCCGAGCCCTTGGTGTCCCAGGCGCCGATGTCGAACGCCTTGGACGCGTCGGCGGTCGGACCACCCAGCGAGTTGGGGTGGTACTCGGCCTGCGCGGGGTGCGGGTACTCGTACTGCATGGCGCCCTCCTTGGAGTAGGAGTTCACCGGAGACAGCGGACGGTTGACCGGCACCTGCTGGTAGTTGGCGCCGATGCGGTAGCGCTGGATGTCCGGGTAGGCGAAGACGCGGCCGAGCAGCATCTTGTCGGGCGAGAAGCCGATGCCCTTGACGATGTTGGTCGGCGCGAACGCGGCCTGCTCGATCTGCGCGTGGTGGTTCTGCGGGTTGCGGTTCAGCGTCATGGTGCCGACCTTGCGCAGCGGGTAGTCCTTCTGCGACCACGTCTTGGTGAGGTCGAAGGGGTTGTACTTGTACCCGTCCGCCTCGTCGACCGGCATGACCTGGACGTGAAGGTCCCAGGACGGGTAGTCACCGTTCTTGATGGACTCGAACAGGTCCTGACGGTGGTAGTCGGCGTTCTCGCCGGCCAGCTTGTCGGCCTCGGCCTGCGTGAGGAAGTCGATGCCCTGGTTGGTCTTGAAGTGGAACTTGACCCAGTGGCGGACGCCGGCGGCGTTGATGAACTGGTAGGTGTGCGAGCCGAACCCGTCCATGTGGCGCCAGGTCTTGGGGATGCCGCGGTCGCCCATGAGCCAGGTGACCTGGTGGGTGGACTCGGGGCTCAGGGTCCAGAAGTCCCACTGCATGGCGTGGTTGCGCAGGCCGGAGGCGTTCTTGCGGCGCTGCGAGTGGATGAAGTCCGGGAACTTCATCGCATCGCGGATGAAGAAGATCGGCGTGTTGTTGCCGACCATGTCGTAGTTGCCCTCTTCGGTGTAGAATTTCAGGGCGAAGCCGCGCGGGTCGCGCCAGGTGTCCGGGCTGCCCTTCTCACCGGCGACGGTGGAGAAGCGGGCGAGCATCGGGGTCTTGACGCCCTTCTGGAACAGGCCGGCGCAGGTGATGTCCGAGATGTCCTCGGTGGTCTCGAACTCGCCGAACGCGCCCGAGCCCTTGGCGTGGGGCAGGCGCTCCGGGACGTTCTCCCGGTTGAAGTGGGCGAGCTTCTCGATGAGGTGGAAGTCGTGGATCGGCTGCGGACCCTGCGGGCCGACCTGGGCGCTGAACTCGTCGTGCGGGACGGGCTGGCCACTGTCGGTGGTGGTGTGGGAGTTCGGCTGGAAGTCGCGCACGCCGCGGTCTGCGGGATGAATGGTCACGTCAGTTGCTCCTCGAGATGGGGTGTGGAGTAGAAGGTGCGGAGTAGTGGTGTGGTCCAGGTCTCAGTATCAGACACGCGAGGCCTGCTCTGCCTGGCATTCGGGGCAAGTTCCCCAGTAGTTGACCTCTGCTTCATCGATCTCGAAGCCGTGGTCCCGGTCGACGGTGAGGCAGGGGGCGTGTCCGACCGCGCATTCGACGTCCTCGATGCGCCCGCACGTCCGGCACACGAGGTGGTGGTGGTTGTCCCCCGTCCGTCGCTCGTACAGCGCCGGGGAGCCGGCGGGTTCGATGCGGCGCATGAGGCCGACGTCGGTGCACACGCGCAGCGCGTCGTAGACGGTCTGCGTGGACACCGCGCCCAGCCGTTCCCTGACGAGAGTCGCGACGTCCTCCGCCGCGATGTGGGGACGACCGGCGACGACGGCGAGGACCGCCAGCCGCGGCGAAGTGACCCTCAGCCCGGCATCGCGGAGCACTGCCCCCTGGTCCTCGGTTGCTGTCGTCATGGGCATCACCCTAGCCCACTTTCTGGAATAGGTCCAGAAAACGAGGGGCTCTGTTCTAGGAATCCCATCGGCCGACCCGGCACGCGTCCGGGGTCCGCGGGGCACGGGCGACCGTCAACGGGCTGCGACTAGGCTGGACCCGGACCCCGGATCGCCGTCACCGCACCGCGGCGGCCCTGACCGCGTGCCCCCGAACCTGCAGGAGGAACCCATGTCGGAGACCACCACCGGACCGGTCGTGTGCGGGTACGACGGCTCGCGTGACGCCCGCAGAGCCGTGGCCTGGGCGGCCGCCTGGGCGCGCGACCACGGCACGTCACTCGAGGTGATCTCCGCCGACCGGGCGGTGGGCCGCGTCGTGGCGTTCGACGAGACCGCCCGCGCGAACGTCGAGGGAGCGATGCGCGACCAGCTCGCCGACCTCACCGCCGACGTCCCGACCACCCACCGGGTGATCGCGGACAGTCCCGTCAGCGCGCTGGTCGGGGCCGGCGCCGCCGCCTCGGCGATCGTCGTGGGCAGCCGCGGCCTCACCGCGCGCGAGGACTTCGCGATGGGGTCGACCTCCGCCGGCGTCGTCGAGCACGCGACCTGCCCGGTCCTCGTCATCACCCCGCGGACGCCCGAGAGCCCCACCGGGGGCCCGGTCGTCCTGGCCGCCGACGGTTCGGCGGCGAGTGACCCCGCCGTGGCGTTCGCGTTCGCCGAGGCCGAGCGCCGGGGTGTCACCCTGCGCGCCGTGCACTCGGTGGAGGTGCCCAGGTTGCCGGGCACGTCCCTGTTCGACCTCGACCAGTTGGCCGAGAGCGTGCTCGCCGAGGACGAGAAGGAAATCCTCGACTCCCTCGCCCCGCACGAGGCCCGCCACCCGGAGGTCAGCGTCGAGCTCATCCTCGTCGTCGGCGAGCCCGCCGTCACGGTCGCTGACGAGGCCACGGGGGCGTCACTGCTGGTCACCGGCTCGCGTGGCCACGGCGGATTCGCCGGATTGCTGCTCGGGTCCGTCAGCCGCCGCCTGCTCCAGACGGCGCCGTGCGCGGTCGCGGTCGTCCGCCCCGCCGACTGACCCCCGCCGCCTGACCCGCGCCGACAAGAGGATTTCGCGTGTATCGCCCGAGAGCGGCCGCGCGTTTTCCTCTTGTCGGCGGCAGGGTCGGCTTGTCGTCGGGAGGGTCGGTGCGCGGGTGCGCGGGTGGGCGGGAAGACGGTTCGGCGCGGGTGGTCGGGCGTGCGCCGCCGCGGTCGTGCAGTCCGCGTCAGGCCGGGCCGATGCGGAGCATGCGGGTGAGGGTGGGTTGCCACATCACGCCGGGCGCGTCGCCGCGGGAGGCGATGGTGCCGGTGAGTTCCATCGGTTCGTCCAGCGGGGCGTGGCCGAGGAAGCTGCGGGCCACCTCGCGGCCGGTCTCCACGTCGGTCGAGGTCACGTCGACGGGCCCGAACTTCTGCGCGAGCCCCTGATCGAGCGCCGAGGCGAGCCCCGGGTCGGTCGCCGAGCCGGGCCCGGACAGCACGCGGGGCGGGCCGTAGGCCAGCGCGTGGATCTGCCCGTCGCCGGTGGTGAGCTTGGGCAGAGACGCCGTCCGGGACAGCGAGGTCCACGCGCGCGAGCACGCATCGTCTCCGACGCCGACGCCGTCCGGCCCCCCGGCCCCGTCGGCCCGCACGTCGATACGGGTCATCCCTCCCGTGTACGGCGCCGACGGGGGCACCGCGGGACCGTCGACGGCGAAGGGCGGGTACTCGAAGCCGTATGTGTTGACCAGCACCAGCGCGTTTCCGGTCGCGATGATCGAGTTCTCGGTGGCCGCGGGCCCGTCGATGAGGACCCCGTCGGCGGCGGCCGAGTCGGGCCGCAGGGTCGTGGCGAACGCGGGCATCCGGCACACCTGCGACCCGTCGTCGCGGCGCAGGACGATCAGCTCGGGGTGCTCGGCGTCGTCGCTGATCGCCACGAGCGAGTCGCCGGGCCCGAAGTAGGTGGGCGTGGTCCCCGACCCTTGCGCGAGCAGGCCCGGTTTCCGCGCCTGCCCCACCTCGTAGCCGCGCCGCCAGCGCACGCTCGGCGTCCCGTCCTCGGAGCTGTCGATCTCGTAGAGGGCGCGGGTGGTTATCGCCGACGCGCCGCCGGGCCGGACCGTCAGCCCGTTGGTGATCTTCTCCCCTGCCGGCAGGGCGAGACTGCGGAGCTCGTCGTCGTCGCCCCCGGGCCGCACGGTCCCCACCACCCCGCCGGAGGTGGCGAACCACACCCGCCCGTCGAAGGCGGGCATGAGGCCGGTGACCGCATCGCCGGCCGGGACGGCCGGGGAGAGATCGGCCAGGACGTCGACCGTCATGCGCCACGGGCCGGCGTCGGTGCGTTCGTGCCCGACGGCCAACAGCCTGCGGTTGCCGTCCGCGACGACCACCCGGTCGCGGTCGTCGAGGTACCCGTAGACCCCGCCGAGCAGCGCTCCCTTGGCCAACTGCACCTCCGCCAGCACTGCCGCGGTGTCGGGGTGGAACAACTTGACCGTCGGCGCGAGCGGGGTGGGCGGGGTGAGTCCGACGTACGAGGTGCACAGCGCGACCGGGAGGCCGTCCGTGCCCACGAAGACGGTCGAGCAGGTGGCTCCGGTGAGCGCTGACGTGACCGCCGGGGTCGTGCCGGGACCGCGGCCGGGCAGGGTGTCGGTCGAGGCCGCATCGCCGTGGACGGTGGCCGTGCCCGCGGGGCCGAGCCCGGGCGGGGCGGCCGCCTGCGGCGCGGCGACGGCGGGCGCCGACGGTGCTTGCGCGGTGGCAGAGGCGGGCAGCAGGACCGCGCCGGTGCCGAGCCCAACGATCAACGCCGCAGCCGTGACCGCCCCGGCGGCCGAGACCCTCCGGGCAACCCGGACCGTCCCCGCCGGGGGCTTCCGTCTCATCGAGCGCATGGGGTTGATTCCATCACCGCCGGCACCGCGGTGTCCCCGGATCCGGTCGTGAGACGATTCCAGCGTGGCGCCGAGGAACGGGCATGCACCGGGGTGGTCGAGCAGATGAGCCGGCCCCCCGACCCATCGCGCATACCGGCCCCGTCGCGCACACCGGCCCGCAGCGCAGCCGGCGACTCCCGCCGCGAGCCCGGCGAGCCCCGCCGCGCGCCGGGCGTCGGCCAGATCCTCGGCGAACTGCTGCTCACCGTGGGCGTGGTCCTGCTGCTGTATGTGTTCTACGAGGCGTTCTGGACGAACCTCGCCTCCGGGCGACTGCAGGCCGAGGCCGCCGCCGGGCTCGAGGAGAAGTGGAGCGACGGCCCCGTCCCCGACGCGAGTGGCCCCGACGCGGCCGGTCGGCCCGCCGGCGATCCGGTCCCGCCGCCCGGGCCGACGCTCGGCGACCCCTTCGCCCGGATCCACCTGCCGACGCTCGGCCCGGACGCGGTCTACGCGGTGGTGGAGGGGACGCGGGCCGAGGACCTGCGCACCGGGCCGGGCCACTACCCCGGGACCCAGCTGCCCGGCGAACCGGGCAACGCCGCGCTCGCGGGCCACCGCAACGGCTCCGGCGCCGTCTTCGAGCACCTCGACCGGCTGGACTCGTGCGACGCGATCGTCATCGAGACCGAGACCCAGTGGCAGACCTACCGGCTCCTGCCGGTGGAGCGCGGCGGCGCGGAGCGGCTCGCGGCCGCCCGCGACTGCCTCACCCCGCGGCAGGCCGACCGCGTCGCCGTAGGCGACTACGCCCACGTCGCGGGCCGGCACATCACGACCCCCGACGCGGTCGAGGCGATCGCCCCGGTCCCCGGCGTGGCGGGCGCGCCCGCGGACGACGCGACCGAGGCCCCCGAGCGCCTGCTCACCCTGACCACCTGCCACCCGATGTACTCCAACGCCGAGCGGCTCATCGTGCACGCCGCCCTCGTGGAGACCGCCGCGAAGACCGACGGCCGCCCGGCCGCCCTGGAGGAGTGAGCCGATGTACGCCTACCTGTGGCGATCCCTGCCCGGCCCGCGCCCGGTGAAGGTCGTGCTCGTCCTCCTCGTACTGGCGGCCGTGTTCCTACTGCTCATGGAGGTCGTGTTCCCGTGGGTGGCGCAGCAGCTGCCGCACACCGACGTCACCGTGTAGGCACGATCACCGCGCAGGCGCCGTGACCGTGGCGGCGACGTCACCGCGGCGGCGACGTCACCGCGGCGGGCCCCCTAGATGTGGACGGTCACGTCCGCATCCGCGCGGAGCTTCTGCGACAGCTCCTCCATCGCGCCGGCCTCCTTCTCGGCCCGCACCTGCTCCTCGACCTGGCCGCGCACCTGCTCCAGCGGCGGCAGCCCGCCACCGCCGGCCGCACCACCGCCGGACATCGCCTGCTGCTGCGCGACCTGCTCGTAGGCGGCCTGCACCTCGGCGTCGGTCACCTCGAACACCCCGTACTCGTCGGTGATCAGCTTCTGGACGCGCAACTGCTTGTCGATCTGGTCCAGCACGGCCGCGCGGTCCAGGCCCTGCCCGCCCATCGCCTCGACGAACTCGTCGGTGCTGACCTGGTTGCGCTCGGCGAACACGGCCAACTCGGCCTGGATCTCCTCATCGGAAACCTCGATCCCCCGAGTGCCGGCCTCCTGCGTGAGCAGTTCGGTGCCGATCAACCCGTCGGTGGTCAGCTCCTTGAGCTGGGCCTCGTCGACGGGCTGGCCGGACATCTGGGCCTGCATGCTCATCTGCTGGTACTGGTTCTCGAACACCGACAGGAACTCGTCGCGTGAGATCTCGGTGCCGTTCACCTCGGCCACCGGGTCGGGGATGTCGGAGGTGTCGGGCCCGTCCGCGGACTGCTCGCTCTCCTGCCCGGGCTCAGCTGCCTGTTCGGACTGCTCGGCTGCTGCCTGCGTCTGGGCGGCGCCGCCCTCGTCGTCGTCGCCCCCGGCGCCGCACCCCGCGACCACCAGTACGAGTCCTGCGGCGGCGACCGCCGACCTCCATGTTCGTGAGCGCACTCGATCTCCTGACGTTGACGTGTGCGTGAAGCCGCGACGCTACACATCCGAGTTGAGCGGGAGCTGTGCACGAGACGCCAGCGGGTGCGGGCAGCGCGCCGTCACGCGCCGCCCGCACCCACGTCGGCGTCGGGGGCCGGCGTCGGGGGTCAGAATCGGAGGATCGCGCCCTCCGCCACGTCCTTCGGCAGGGAGTCCACCACAACCACCGATCCGGACGTGGCCAGGACCTGACCGACCGCGGTGTCCAGATCGTCGGGGCCGTGCTCGGCGGTGCAGCGACGACGGGTGAGCAGCAGCGTCTCGACGCGTCCCTCGCGGGCGGCGTGCAGGATGTCCGACCCGCCGCCTGCCAGTGCGCGACCGGCGCCGATCGCGTCACCGAAGCGTTCCGCGACCGCGTCGGACTGCCGTTGCATCGCCGGCCGGACCACCGCCCACGCGCGCTCGTGCAATTCGGCGGGCGACAGGGCGTCCGGGTTGCCGGCGGCCACCTCGTCCACCAGGTGTTCGTAGTTCAAGTACCCGCGGAACTGCGGGAGATGCTCGGTCACCGCCGCCAGGACGACGGGCCGCCGATCGTTGGGGCGCAGCGCCTCCTGCAGTCCCTTCGCGATCTGCCGCAGGAACTTCTCCCGCTGCACGTCCCCGACCTCGGCGCCCGTGCCGTGACTGTGCACCATCCCCCCGCCGGCCCTGTTCGCCCCGGGGCCGGCGCCGGCGGCCCCGCTGAACCGCTGCTGCTGGTGCGAGGGCGGCTGGATATCGCCGGCCATGTCGTCGATCGAGGACGGGATCGAGCCCAGGTCGAGCTCGCGGATAGTCGAGGCGGTGCCCTCGAGCAGGCGGACCTTGTTCTGACTGCCGGCGAGGACCAGGAACTCGCCGTCACCGACCGCGGCCGGCACGATCGGCCGGACGGCGAACCGGTCGCTCACGTGGACCGCCTCGGCGACGTCCGTGGACAGGCGGTACGCGCGCCAGAACCCCTTCGACGCGAACAGCGCGAGACCGTCGGACAGGCGCTGCCAGTACGCGTCGTCCTCCAACAGGGCGACCAGCGGGCCGAGGATCTCGTCGGACTCCTCCTGGGCCACGCCGTGCGCCTTGAGTCGGGTCTCGGCGTCCTTGATGAGCGACTTGGCGCGGATGGGGTTCTCGCGGACCTCTGCCCCGGCCCGGGCCGTGGGCAGGAAGATCGACACGGCCCGGCCGCTGGCGGTGCCCAGCTCGGCGAGGTCGGTCAAGGGGATCGGATCGACTTCTGCGGTGCGGGTGACATCAGCCATGACCCGACGCTACTGACCGCAGCGGGGCACGGGTAGGTCGTGACAGGGTTGTTGCGCGCCCGTGACCTTCGGGCCCGGGGCGTCCGCCGTGGATACCATCGCGGAAGTGACCGATGCGCCCGTGACCCCCGCGACGACCCGGCCGGTTAGCACCGCCCGGGTCCTCACCACCCTGATGGTCCCGATGTTCATGGCGCTGCTCGCGCTGTCGGTGATCAACGTGGCGCTGCCGGTGATCGGCACCGCGCTGGACTCGGATTCGCAGGGCCTGCAATGGGTGGTGTCCGGGTACGCGCTCGCGTTCGGGCTACTGCTCGTGCCGTCGGGGCGGCTGGGCGACGCCACCGGACGCAAGCGCCTGTTCCTGGCGGGCGTGGCGGTGTTCGTGGGCGGCGCGGTGGTCGCCGGGTTCGCCCAGTCGATCGAGATGCTCAACCTGGCGCGCCTCATCCAGGGTGTGGGCTCGGGGATGCTCAACCCGCAGACGTTCGGCCTCATCCAGAAGTACTTCAGCGGCGGGGCGCGGGCGCGCGCGTTCGCCACGCTGGCCACGACGGTCTCCGTCGCCACCGCCTCCGGGCCGCTGGTCGGCGGGGTGCTCATCGAGGTCCTCGGCGACGACCTCGGCTGGCGCGCGATGTTCCTGGTCAATGTGCCGCTCGGCGTGCTGGCGCTGGTGTTGGGGTGGCGCTGGTTGCCCGACGACCGCCGCCTCCCGCCCGGCGAGGCGGGGCCCGACGTGGGCGGGTCCGCCGCGCGCGCCGGCGACATGGCGCGGCTCGCCGCGCAGGGTGACGGTGGAGCGCGGGGTGATGAGGCCGCACGTAGGGGTGAAGCGGCACGTGGGGGTGAGAGTGGATACGACGACGAGGCCAGCCGCGCATCCAGGATCGCGGCCGCCGTGAACGCAGGCCTGCCGAGGCCTCGGCACCGGGGCCGGCGGGATCGCCTGGACCTCGACCCGGTCGGCATCGTTCTGCTCGGCGTGGCCGTGCTGTCGCTGATGCTGCCGTTCCTGACCCGTGGCGGGAACCTCGCCTACTGGGCCCTGGTGCCGGTGGGGCTGGGCCTCATGGCCGCGTTCGTCTGGTGGGAGCGGCGGTACGAGCGGATCGGGCGGCCTCCGCTGGTCAACCCGGACATCTTCCGGGATCCCGCGTTCCGCAACGGCATGGTCATCGTGTCGATCTACTTCGTGGGCGGCACGAGCCTGTGGATCGTCATGCCGATGTACCTGCAGTTCCACCTGGGTTACGCGCCCATCGATTCCGCGTTCGTCAGCCTGCCCGCTTCTGTGCTCGCGGCCATCTCGGCACAGGTGGCGGGGCGGTTCGTGCTCCAGCTCGGGCGGCGGATGGTCATCGGCGGCTTCTGCCTGACGATCACCGCGCTGCTCACGTTCATCCTGCTCGCGGGCGTGGTGGACTCCGGGGCGGTGAGCTATCTGATTTTCATGGTTCCCGCCGCGATGATGGGCACCGCGCAGGGCATGACCATCTCCCCCAACCAGACGCTCACCCTGCGCGCGGTGGATCCCGAATACGGTGGGGTCGCCGGCAGCATCATCTCGCTGGGCCAGCGCATGGGTACCGCGGTGGGCACGGCGATGGTGCCGGGCGTGCTGTTCTGGATCGTCGAAGAACGGGACGACTGGCTGCTCGCGTTCCGGGTGGCGCTCGGCGTGATCGCGGTGTTGGCCGCGGGCGCGTTGGCGTTCAGCATCGTCGACCGCCGCCGCGAAGTGCGCTGCGGCTGACCGGCCTCGGCCCTCACCGCTGACCGCCGTGTGCCCGGCCGGTATGGGTGCTACCCGATTTTTGCCACTGTCAGGAGGACGACCGAGTCCTCTTCAGCCTCGAGTCCGTGCCGACTGTCGGGGATCCGGAGCAGGTCCCCCGGTGAGCCGTTCCACGCGTCATTCTCGACAGTGAGCGACACCCTGCCCTGGAGGACGTAGACGGTGGCCTCCCCGGGGTTGTTGTGCTCGGTCAGGGCCGTTCCGGCGGTCAGCGCGATGAGCGTCTGGCGCATGACGTGCTCATGGCCGCCGAACACCGTGTCCGCACTGCGGCCACTCGTCGACTGTTGCGCGGTTGCCAACAGATTCCGCCCGAGCGCGGTCAGGGAGTTCTTCTTCATGTGGGTTCTCCTGTCTCCTACGACCCACTGTGCCAAGAGGGCGCAGGGTCCGTTGACGGAATGGCCCACTCGGATCACAAGGTTGCTGCCAGCTCCACGCCCTGCTTGATGGCGCGCTTCGCGTCGAGTTCGGCGGCCACGTCCGCCCCACCGATCACGTGGACACGCGAGCTCCGCCCGTGCGGGCCACGCTGCGCCTCCAGCCCGGCGACGAGATCGCGGACCGACTCCTGCCCTGCACACACGACGACCGAGTCGACCTGCACGACCCTCGAGAATCCCTGCGCATCGCGGATGTGCAGCCCGTCGTCGTCGACCTTCACGTAGGTCACCCCTGTGTGCTTCCGCACGCCGCCGGCCTCGAGCTCGGCGCGGTGCACCCAGCCGGTGGTCTTGCCCAGGCCCCGGCCGATGCGGGAGGTCTTGCGCTGGAGCAGGTGCACCTCGTGGGCCGGCTCGGCGTGCACGGCAGTGCCCAGTCCCGCGCGCTCGAGCGCCGGATCGGTCACGCCCCAGTGGCGCCGCCACGCCTCCACATCCGTGGAGTGGCCGCTCGGTTCGCGGCCGTCGACGGCGATCCCGGGCCCGCCCGCCAGCAGGAACTGCGAGACGTCCACGCCGATGCCGCCGGCGCCGATCACCGCGACCCGGCGGCCGGGGGTACGCGCGCCGGTGAGCAGCTCGGGATAGGTCATGACCATGGGGTGATCGGCGCCGGGGATCGTGATCTCGCGCGGCCGCACCCCGGTGGCGATCACCACGTGGTCGAAGCCCGCGAGATCGTCCGGGTGGGCGCGGCGGCCGAGGTGCACCGGCACGCCGAGGACGTCCAGGCGCCGGCTGAAGTAGGCGATCGACGCCGCGAACTCCTCCTTGCCCGGCACGCGCATCGCGTAGCGGAACTGCCCGCCGAGCTCGTCCTCCGCCTCGAAGACCTCCACCGCGAGCCCGCGGGACGCGGCGGCCTCGGCGCACGCCAGCCCCGCGGGTCCCGCGCCGACCACCGCCACCCGACGCCGGGTGGGGGCCACGGTGAGCAGGAGCTCGGTTTCGCGGCCGGCGCGCGGATTGACCAGGCAGGAGGCACGTTTGTTGGCGAAGGTGTGGTCGAGGCAGGCCTGGTTGCAGGCGATGCAGATGTTGATCTCGTCGGCCCGCCCCTCGGCGACCTTGGCGGCGAACGCCGGGTCCGCCAGCAGCGGCCGCGCCATGGACACCAGGTCCGCCTGACCGCGGGCGATGATCTGCTCCGCGATGTCCGGAGTGTTGATGCGGTTGGACGCGATCACCGGGACACCGACGGTCTGCTTGAGCCGGGCCGTGAGGTCGACGAACGCGGCCCGCGGCACGGAGGTGACGATGGTGGGGATGCGGGACTCGTGCCAGCCGATGCCGGTGTTGAACACGTCGACACCAACGGCCTCGAGGCGCTGCGCGAGTTCGGCGGTCTCCTCCCACGACTGGCCGCCGTCGACCAGGTCGAGCAGGCTGATCCGGTACTGCAGCAGGAAGTCGCGGCCCACCTCGGCGCGGATGCGGCGCACGATCTCCTCTGGCAGCCGCATCCGCCTGCTCGCGGTGCCGCCCCACGAGTCGGTGCGGTCGTTGGTCCGGGCGGCGAGGAACTGGTTGATGAGGTAGCCCTCCGAGCCCATGATCTCGATGCCGTCATACCCCGCGCGCCGGGCCAGGCGGGCGGCCCGGACCCAGTCGTCGATCGTCCGCTCGACACCCCGGGCGCCCAGGGCGCGCGCTCTGAACATGCTGATCGGCGACTTGGTCGACGCGGCCGAGCGGACGAACGGCTGGTATCCGTAGCGGCCGGCGTGGAGGACCTGCAGGAGGATGTGGGCGCCCTCGGCATGGACGGCGTCGGTGAGGCCGCGGTGCTTGTCGGCCATCCGGCGCGAGGCCATCATCGACCCGGCCGGCAGCAGCCACCCCTCCACGTTGGGCGAGTACCCGCCGGTGACCATGAGGGCGGCCCCGCCGCGCGCCCTCTCGGCGAAGTAGGCGGTGAGCTCGGGCAGGTGCTTCGAGCGGTCCTCCAACCCGGTGTGCATGGACCCCATGACCACGCGGTTGCGCAGGGTGAGATGCCCGACGGCGAGGGGACTGAGGAGGTGAGAGTGACTGTGGCCCATGGGGGCTGATTCTGCCCGGTATCCGGTCCCCCGACACCGCCGTAGAGGAATTTTCGCTCACCGGGGCGTCCGGACCGCCCGTGGCGATGCGGGCCGATCAGGCGCACGCCCGAACATCGATCCGGAGGCGTCGCACGCCTTAACTGGACGAACGTCTGTGTGACGAGTCAGCAACTTGGGCGCCTGACCTGCAGTTTTGAGGGTGCACAAACTTGTGTCGCGGGGGTCGATAATGCGGCGATCTCGAAGAACTGACCTTATCCTCAGATTCGTGGCTTCCCTCGGTCACATGTCCTCCCCCGACGTTCCCCCAACCCCTCAGGAATCCCCTCAATGCGAACCATCGTCAGGCGGCGCATCGGCGCCGTCGCCGCCGCTGCCGCCACCTTCCTCGCCCTGGCCGCCCCCGTCACCGCCGCCCAGTCGCTCCAGTTCACCGTGGGCGCGCCCGCCCCCTGTGAGCAGGCGACCCCGGCGGAGACCGAGCAGGTGATCGCGGACATCCACGAGTACACCAACCGCGAGCGCGTCTCCCGCGGCCTCAACCCCGTCACGCGCCTCGCCAGCCTGGACCGGATCGCCCAGGACTGGAGCGAGCAGATGGCCAGCGTGGACAAGATGACCCACAACCCGCAGATCGAGACGCTGATGGAGATCACCTACGACGGATCTCCGCTGAGTGACGGGGACTGGAAGAGTTACGGCGAGAACGTGCTGCAGAACTGGTGCGGCGCCTCGGGCGAGGCGCTCGTCCAGCAGTGGATGAACTCGCTTCCGCACCGCCTCAACCTACTCAACCCGTTGCACACCCACCTCGGTGTGGGCGTGCAGGTCGCCGACAGCCGGAAGCTGTACTCCACCCAGAACTTCGCCCGACTGACCTGACCCCCGCGGCCCCCTCGGTCGTCGCCCCCTCCTACGGCGCCCCCACCCCCGGTCCACACCGGCGGCGGGGGCGCCGTCGTGTCGGCGCCGTCTCGCGCGCCGCCATACGAATGGGAATCGCATCGGTGTAACGCATGTGACTAGAGTGACGACAGAGGCAGGAGTGAACCGGCTCGGGTGGCACCGTCCGATCCGGCACACGCTCCACACGCAGGCCACGGCGCGAGCCGCGGCCCGAGGAAAGGACCATCGCGTGCGTCATCCCCTTCGTTCCGCCGTCGCCACCGGCGCGGCCGCCCTCCTGCTCGCCTCCGGCACTGGCACGGCGGCCGCGCAGGGCTCGCTGGAGCTCGCGCTGCCGTTCTTCGCCACCATCCCCGGCCTGGCCTCCCTCACCCCGGACGCCCCCGGGGCACGCTCCGCCCCGGCGGCCGACCCGGCTGCCGCGGCCGCGGACGATCTGCTGCCCGAGGAGATCAGGCTGATGGCGTTCGAGGGCAGCGTGGTGGCCGCCGTCAACGAGGCCCGCCTCGTGGTGGGCGCCGACCGGCTCGTCACCGACCCCCGACTCGAGGCGTCAGCCCGCGAGCGGGCCGCCCAGCTCGCCGCGGGCGACCCCACGACCGGCGAGGTGACCGTCCCCGCGGATGCGCGAGTCGACGCCGATACTCCCGGCGCGGACGCTCCCGGCGAGGCCGCGGACGTCGACCAGTCCGGCGACCGCACCGTTCTCGCGCTGCCCGCCGGCGCGACCCCGCAGAAGGCACTCTCGGCCCTGCTCGCCGACACCGGCATGCGCGAGCGGATGCTGGACGGCCGGTTCGTCCGAGTGGGCGTGGGCGTGGCCACCGCCGAGGACGGCACCGTGCACGTGGTGCAGGACTTCGCCCGCGACTGACTGCCGGACGATCGTCCAGCGGGGGTGGGGTGGATAACGCCCCTCCCCTGCTCACGGTGGTTACGGGGTGATGACGGCTGGCTTAGGGCTGGAGCCGGTTCCTACCGTTGCGCTCGGCGACCCGACAGTCGGGTCCCCAGCACCCGAAAGTTACCGACACTCGTGACCCGAGCCCTCCAGCACCTGCGTCGTGGCCTGATCCTGGCCGCCGCGGCTTCCGCCACCCTCGCCCTGAACGCGGCCCCGCAGGCCTCGGCCCAGGCGCCGCAGATCCAGCTGCCCCAGATCCACCTCCCGGGCCTGACGATCGGTTTCGCCAACCCCGCCCCCGCCGGCACCGTGCCGACGATCGACCCCGCCTCCGCCGAGTACCGGGCCCAACTCGAGGGCGCCACCAACGCCGCCCGCGCCGCACACGGCCTCGCCCCCCTCGCCGTCAACGGCGGCCTCACCGCGGTGGCCACCAACTGGAGCGGCACGCAGGCCGCGCAGAACCGCATGTTCCACAACCCGGACGTGGGCGCGCAGATCCCCGCCGGGTGGGGCCACTACGGCGAGAACGTGCTGCAGAACTACGCGCACGCCACCCCGCAGCAGCTGGTGGACCAGTGGATGGCCTCCCCCGGCCACCGCGTGAACCTGCTCAACCCGGGCCACACCTCGATGGGCGTCGGCGCCGCAGTGGCCGCGGACGGCAAGCTCTATGCCACCCAGGTCTTCGCCCGCTACTGAAGCGCCCAGCCCCCGCCCCGGACGCTCTTCTCGATGGGAGTCGTCAGGCCTGGACGCCGGCGAGCATCGCGTCGAGACCCTGCCGGAAGCGCCGATCGAACTCGACCGTCGGCGTCGCGGGGTCGGCGACCGTGAGGTTGTGGTGGGTCTGCTCCTCCAGGCTCAGGCCCACCACGTAGCCCGTCAGGGCCGTGGTCAACCCCGGCGCGCGGCCCTCGAGTCCGTGGCGGGAGCACGCCGCCTCGACCACCTCGGCGACCGGATTCACCGCACCCGCCGCCAGACCCAGCGCCACGATCTCGGCGCCGTCCGGAACGCCCGTGACGGCCGCGCGCAGCGCCTGAACCACCGCCCGTAGTTCGTCGGCGGCCGAGTTCCCCTCCCCGACGGGACCCATCGTCGCCAGGATGCGCTCCGCGACGACCGTGAGCAGCGCCTGCTTGGACGGAACGTGCCAGTACAGCGCGCTCGGTTGGACCCCCAGCCGGGTCGCCAACGTCCGCATCGACATACCGGGCAGCCCCGATTCGCGGAGCAGTTCCAGGGCGGTGTCGACGACCGCCGTCTTTGTCAGGGCCACGGGCGCCGATCCTACCGGCCGACACCACCCTCTCCTGAACGCTGTACAAGTCGACGACCGTGCGCTAGCTTGAACGGCGTTCAATGAACGGCGTTCAGGAGGAACCATGGCCATCACGACCCCCCGCTGGCACGAGCTCGCGGATCACGTACTCGACGGCGGAGCCGTCACCGCGGCGGACGCCCTCGCCGTGCTCCGGTCCCCGGACTCCGAGCTCATGGAGGTGGTCGCGGCCGCGTCCCGGCTGCGGTTCCAGCACTTCGGCAACAAGGTCAAGGTCAACTACCTGGTCAACCTCAAGAGCGGCCTGTGCCCGGAGGACTGCTTCTACTGCTCGCAGCGGCTCAACTCCACCGCCGGCATCCTGCGCTACACCTGGCTCAACACCGAGGAGGCCGTCACCGCGGCCAAGGCGGGCATCGCGGCCGGCGCCTCCCGAGTGTGCCTGGTCGCCAGCGGCACCGGCCCCAGCAATCGCGAGGTCGGCAAGGTCTCCGACATCATCGAGGCCATCAAGTCCGACACCCCGGGCGTCGAGGTGTGCGCCTGCCTGGGTGCACTGAAGGACGGCCAGGCGGAGAAGCTGTGCTCCAGTGGCGCCGACGCCTACAACCACAACCTCAACACGGCCGAGAGCCATTACGAGGACATCTGCACCACCCACACCTACGCCGACCGGGAGCACACGGTCGCCCAGGCCCACGGCGCCGGTCTCTCGGCGTGCTCGGGCTTCATCGCGGGCATGGGTGAGACGCACGACCAGCTCGTCGAGCTCGCCTTCGATCTGCGCGCCAAGGACGTCGACTCGATCCCGGTCAACTTCCTGCTGCCCTTCGACGGCACCCCGCTCGAGGGCGTGGACACCCTCAACCCGCGCGACTGCCTGCGCATCCTCGCGATGGTCCGCTTCGTCGCCCCCGACACCGAGATCCGGATGGCCGCCGGCCGCGAGCGCCACCTCGGCTACCTCCAGGGGATGGGCCTCTACGTCGCCAACTCGCTCTTCCTGGGCGACTACCTCACCAGCGAGGGCCAGCCCGGCGGCGAGGACCTGCAGATGATCGCCGACGCCGGCCTCGAGGTCCTCCAGATGGACCACCCGGCCGAGGACACCGGGGACGGGACGGTGGAGGCCGCCACCGCGAACGCGCCCGCGAATGCCGCCGGGCCGGCCACGCCCGCCGTCGCCACCGGGCGGGACCAGAAGGTGGCCATCCGCACCCGCGGGGCCGGCACCAGCGAGCCCGCGAACGCCTGACATGTCCGCCTCGGTCCACTCTCCCGGTGCCCGGGACCTCGTCGTCGTCGACACTCCCTCCTCCCCCGCCACCCCGGACGACGCCGCGGCGATGCTGGCCGCCGACGCCGAGCAGGCCACCACCACCGCGCTGCTCGCCGCCGACGCCGAGCACGTCTGGCACCCCTACGGCGGGTTCCCGGCGAGCACGCCGCCGCTGCCGGTCGTCTCCGCCTCGGGGGTCCGGCTGCGGCTGGCGGACGGGCGCGAGCTCATCGACGGCATGAGCTCGTGGTGGGCGGCCATCCACGGCTACCGGCACCCGCACCTCGACGCGGCCGCGCACCGGCAGGTCGACACGATGAGCCACGTGATGTTCGGCGGGCTCACGCACGCGCCGGCCGTCGAACTCGCGACCAGGCTCGCCCGCATGGCGCCGGGCGAGCTGAACAAGGTGTTCCTCGCGGACTCGGGCTCTGTATCCGTAGAGGTGGCCGCGAAGATGGCGATCCAGTATCAGCGCTCCCTCGGCCGCCCCGAACGCACCCGGCTCGCGACGTGGCGCGGCGGCTACCACGGCGACACCCTCTCCCCGATGAGTGTGTGCGACCCAGACGGCGGCATGCACTCGATGTGGCGCGGCGTCGTGGCCGAGCAGGTGTTCGCGCCCGCTCCGCCCGCCGACTACGACCCCGCTTACGTCGCCGAGCTCGAGCGGGTCATCCGTGGGAGCGCCGACGAGCTGGCGGGGGTCATCGTCGAGCCGGTGGTCCAGGGCGCGGGCGGGATGCGCTTCCACCACCCCGGGTACCTGCGCGACCTGCGGCGGCTGGCCGACGAGACGGGCACGCTGCTCATTTTCGACGAGATCGCCACCGGCTTCGGCCGCACCGGCGAGCTGTGGGCTGCCGACCACGCGGGCGTCGCACCGGACGTGATGTGCGTGGGCAAGGCCCTGACCGGCGGGTACCTCACCCTCGCCGCGACGCTCACCACCGACCGGGTGGCCGATGTCATCAGCGCCGGCGAGGCGGGGGGCCTGGCGCACGGGCCGACGTTCATGGGCAATCCGCTGGCGTGCGCGGTGGCGTGCGCGTCGCTGGATCTGGTGGCCGGCGGCGGGTGGCGGCGCGATGTGCCGCGCATCGCGGCGCGCCTGCGCCACGGGCTGGCGCCCGCGCTCGACGTGCCCGGTGTGGTCGACGTGCGGGTGCTCGGGGCGATCGGCGTGATCCAGCTGGCCGAGCCGGTGGAGATGACGACGACGACAACAGCGATCACCTCGCACGGCGTGTGGCTACGCCCCTTCCGGGATCTCATCTACACGATGCCCCCGTACACCTCTACGGATGACGAGATCGACCGGATCTGCGCGGCGGCGCTTTCAGGAGCGAGAGCAGCGGCCGGGGCGGCAGCGGCGGGGGCGGGCCGATGACCGGGCAGAGCTCACCGGTCGGGGCCACGCCCGACCTGAACCGCGCGCCCGACCGCTCCCCCGCGCTGGACTGGCTCGACGACGCCGCCGCCGACCGGGCCTCCCGGCATGTGCGGCGGGTGCTGTCCCCACGCGCGGCCGAGGATGGCGTGATCGACCTCGCCTCCAACGACTACCTCGGACTGGGTCGGCACCCCGAGGTCGTGGACGCCGCCGTGGCAGCGACGCGCCGCTGGGGTGCGGGCGCGACGGGATCACGCCTGGTCACGGGCACGACGGAGGAGCATCTGGCGCTCGAGGCCGAACTCGCCGGGTTCTGCGGTAAGCCTGCGGCGCTGGTCTTCTCCTCCGGGTACACCGCCAACCTCGGAGCCGTGGTGGCGCTGTCCGGGCGGGGATCGCTCATCGTCTCCGACGGCGGCTCGCACGCGTCGTTGGTGGACGCGTGCCGGCTCGCGAGGGCGCGTGTCGTCGTCGTCGACCGGGGTGACGTCGGCGCGGTGGCCCGGGCCCTGGCCGAGCGCACTGAGGAGCGCGCACTGGTCGTCACCGACTCGGTGTACAGCGCCGACGGTGAGCTGGCTCCCCTGCTCGCGCTGCACGGGGCGAGCCGCGCGCACGGCGCGGTCCTGCTGGTCGACGAGGCCCACGGCCTCGGCGTGCGCGGCAGCGGCGAGGACGGCAGCGACGGGCGCGGTCTCGTGGACGAGCTGGGCTTGAGCAGGCACGAGGACGTGGTGGTCACGGCGACGCTGTCCAAGGCGCTCGGGTCCCAGGGCGGGGTGGTCCTGGCGTCCGAGCGGGTGCGCGAGCACCTCATCAGCAGCGCGCGCACCTTCATCTTCGACACCGGCCTCGCCCCCGCCGCGGTGGGCGCGGCCCGCGCAGCCCTCGGCGTCCTGTGCCGCGACCCCGCGCTCGCCTCGCGCGTGGTGGAGGTGGCCGAGCACCTGGCCGCGGTCACCGGCGCCGAGCAGCCGCGGTCAGCGGTGGTGTCGGTGATCCTCGGCGACCCCGCCCGCGCGGTCTCCGCCGCCGGCAGGTGCCTCGAGCTGGGCGTCCGGGTGGGGTGCTTCCGCCCGCCGTCGGTTCCCGAGGGCACCGCACGGCTGCGCCTCACCGCCCGGGCGGACCTCTCCGGCGCCGATCTCGCGCGGGCGAGCGACGTGCTGGCGCAGGTGTTGGGCGAGCACGGTCACCCAGTTGGCGCGGCCGCGCGGCTCGAGGGGGCCCGCGCATGACCACCTCGCCCGGCCCGGCGCCGATCGTCATCACCGGCACCGGCACGGACGTGGGCAAGACCGTCGCCACCGCGGCGCTGGCCGCCCACGGCCTGTCGGAGGGCCTGGACGTGGGGATCTGCAAGCCGATCCAGACGGGACTGGGCCCGGGCGAGCCGGGCGACGCCCACGAGGCCGCGCGCCTGTCCGGGGTGCGGCGGGTGCTGGAGGTCCGTCGGCTGCCCGATCCGCTGGCACCCGAGACCGCCGCCCGCGTCGCCGGCCTGCCGCAGTCCACGCTGCCCGAGTTGATCGATCCGATCCGCGCGTGGCTCCGCGCGCCCGGCGGGTCGGTGCCCGACTCCGCGCCCGACTCCGCGGCGACCTCCGGACCTGCACGTGGGCGCCTGGATCTGGTCGAGGGCGCCGGCGGGGTGCTCGTCCGGCTCGGCACCGGCCTCACCGTCCTCGACCTCGCCCGATCGCTCGACGCCCCGGTGGTCGTGGTCGCGAGGGCCGGACTGGGCACGCTGTCGGACACCGAGCTCACGGTCCGCGCGATCGAGGCGGCGGGTCTGCGGTGCGCGGGGATCGTCATCGGGTCGTGGCCGGCCGATCCGGACCTCGCCGAGCGCTGCAACCTCGAGGACCTGCCCCGCCTGACCGGGGTTCCGGTGCTCGGCCGGGTGCCCGCGGGTGCCGGGGCGCTGGAGCCGGACGAGTTCGGGAGGCGCGCACCGGGGTGGTTCGAGTCGGGGCCGGCGACCGCCCTCCGGCGGGACGCCCCCGGCGCGCAGGTCACTCCTGCGGCCGGTACCTGACGGAGGCGGTGGGACTGGCGGAAGCGGGGCTGGCGGAGGCGGGGCTGGCGGAGGCGGCGGGGATCGGGGCGACGAGGACGGCGGCAGCAACGACGCCGTCGACCATCAACCACAGCTCGAGCCGGTCCCCCGCGCGTCGGCGGCGGACGGTCATCGTCGCACCCGGTCTCACCGGGCGGAGGTACTCGATGACGACCCGGTGACGTCGCTGCAGCAGGTCAGCGTGCTGCTGGAGCTCGTCTTCGACCACCGCCAGATACGCGGCGTTGTTGACATGCTGCAGCGGGTCGAAGTCGGTGCTGCGCAGGAGGTGCGGCCTGTCCTGCGGCTCGCGGGCCGCTCAGGTGGGCAGTCCTGCGTCAGGCCGGCCCACCGGAGGCGGTGGATGTCGGTGGTGCCGGCCAGGCTGGCCATGCCGGAGTCGCTGATCCGGGCGGGCAACCCGGCCGCGGTGACGTGGATCCAGAACGCCTCGGTCTCCACCAGCCCGCCTCGGGCAGTCGGGGGGCCGAGTGCCGCGGTGCCGGGTGCTGGCATGCCGTCGGGGCCCTCAGGGTCCTCGGAGGCCTCGGAGTCCTCGACGGTCAGCCGCACGCGCATGTTCGCCCACCGGCTGGACAGGCCGGAGCACCACCGCTGGAGTCCGACGGTGGCCGGCCACGAGATCGGTTCGATCACGTCGATCACAGTTCGGCGCACGATCCAGAACGGGTCGGTCCGGGCATGACCGGTGGCGTCGAGGTTGTCCGCGGCGATGTCCTGGAGGTAGCGGGCGACGCTGTCCAGCCGGAGCCTGCGCTGGGGATCGACGTCGCCCGTCCGCACCCGCCGGCGAGTGGAGAATCCCGCCTCCGGCGAGGGCGGCGGTCCAAGGGCGTGCAGTGACGCACCGCGATCGAGATCGTCCATTCGAGGGACCCCTTCCACACCGTGAAGCACCACAGCTCGCCGGCCACCGGGCACACAGAGCGGCGGACCGCTGTGCGGGTGAGCTCGGGCGGTGGTGAGAGCAGAGTACCGATCAACGGGCCGTGGCGGGAGCACTCGCTCGCGCCGATCCGGGCTCGTCCGATCCGAGTGCTCCCGGTGAACCTCCCTAGGCTGGTCAGCGTGACGTCTGACAACACCGGCCCGGAAGCCGACCCGGAAGTCGAGCCGGTGGCCGACCGGGGACCCGACCGGGACGGGAACTTCGACGGCCGGAACATGGCACGCAGATCGGTGTCGGCTCTCGCGGTGGCCGGGCTCGCCTTCGTCGTCCCACTCCTGTTCTTCGTCCTGCTCGCGGAGGACGTGGCCGAGCAGGAGATCTTCCCCTTCGACCGACCGGTGATGCTGTGGCTCCATTCGGTGTCGACCCCCTCGCTCACGGCGGTGATGGAGGCGGTGACGCTGCTCGGGGGGATCGTCGTGGTCCCGGTGGCTGCGACCGGAGCGGCGGTGGCGCTGTGGTGCCGCGGCTCTCGGCGGAACGCCACGCTGCTGGCGGCGGCGGTCGTCGGATCGACACTGCTCAACACCGCGCTCAAATCGGTCTTCCAGCGGTCCCGCCCCGATTTCTGGGAACACCTCGTCACGGAGAACTCCTACTCGTTCCCGAGCGGCCATGCGATGGCCAGCATGGCGCTCGCGGCGGTGCTGGTGGTCCTGGCCTGGGGGACGCGGTGGAGGTGGAGGGCCGTGGTCGCGGGGGCGGTGTACGTGCTCGCCGTCGGGGTCTCGCGGATGTACCTGGGAGTCCACTACCCGAGCGACGTGATCGCGGGCTGGTGCGTATCCGTGCTGTGGGTCGCGGTGGTCGTCGTGGTCCTGGATCGCATCGTCCTGGATCGCATCGAGGCGTGGCACCACCGGCGGGGCGGCGGCACCGACCGGCTCGCCCGAACACCTCGTCGGGAGCGCTGAGTGCCGGCCCCCCATCACCGGCGAGGTCTCGCCGCACAGTTCGGGTCACAGATGCCCTCTAGTGCCGCTGAGCAGGTAGTATCGGCTGCACGTCGACGCAAGGAGACTGTGTGGCCACCCGCATCCGCCCGACCACCGACCAGGCACTCGCAGGAGCGGCCGCCGGCCATCGCATGGCCGGCATGGAGCCCTCACCCGAGGCCCTCGAGATCACCCGCCGGTTCGCCGACGGGCTCCTCAGCCGCGACCGGGCTCTCGCCGAGATCCGCGCCGCGGTGCGTGAGCGCACCGCTCCCTGACGCTGCCCTCACGCCCATGAACCCCCGAGATCCGTACAAGGAACCCTCGGGGGTTCTGCGTAACCGACTGGGCATCTCCGACCCCGCCGAGCTGGCGGAATACGAGCGCGACCTGGCCTTCTTCCGGGTCGTGGAACTGGAACTCAGCCCGCTGGAGGGTCGATTCGATTTCGAGCACCTCCGCGCGATCCACCGCTACATCCTCCAGGACATCTTCGACTGGGCCGGCGAGCTCCGCACCGTCGACACCCGCGCCCTCGGCATCCCTCATGCCCGCCCGCAGTTCCTGCCCGACGAGCTCGACCGGGTCTTCCGGCAGATCGCCATCCGACCGCCGAGCACCACCGACCCCGACGCGGCCACCGACACCATCGCCGAGCACTGGTCCGAGCTCACCCTCGTGCACCCGTTCCGCGATGGGAACAGCCGCACGCAGCGAGTCTTCTTCGACCAGATGTTCCGCCACGCCGGGTGGGCCGTCAACTGGGCCGGCATCGACGCCTCAGCGGCGCACGCCGCCCGCCACATGTCGGTGTACGGGCGGCCGGACTACCTCGCCGACCAGCTCAGACACGCCGTCCACCCGGCCACCGAGCTCGCCGAGGGCCGCCTGGCCACCACCCTGGGCAACCGCTCGCTGCTCGACTCCTCCGCGCACTTCCGCGCCATGCGCGAGCACCACAGGGCCGCGGTCATCACGCCCTACGGTCGCACTGGGTAACCGACTGTTTACCGGGCTACCCACCGGGCTCCCCACCGCGTCGTCGCGCCCGGTCAGGACAGGTCGAGAAAGCTGCGCAGGTCGTCGAAGGACTCGCGCACCACCGAGTAGTGCGCCCACTTGCCGCGCTGCTCGCGGACCAGCAACCCGGCCTCGACGAGCTTCTTGAGATGGTGGCTGATCGTCGGCTGGCTGATGTCGACCACCTCGAGCAGGTCGCACGCGCACACCGAGTCACACCCCTGCGCCGCGATGTGCGACAGCAGGCGCAGCCGCATCGGGTCCGCGAGCGCCTTGAGTCGCGCCGACATCCGCTCGGCGGTGGGAGCGTCCACCGGCCCCGCCGACATCGAACAACACGCGTCCTGCTCCGGCGCCGACAGGCCGGGTTCCACTGTTGTCATCGTCCACCTCACCTGCCCCCGAAGATACATTGACACTCACCGATATGTCAGCCTAGCCTCCCCCATAGACAATCATCGATCTAAGGACGTTCCCCCGGATGAGCACCATGATGACCGGTCCCGGCGTGGCACCGGTCGCCAAGAAGATGTCGTTCCTCGACCGCTGGCTGGCCCTCTGGATCCTCACGGCGATGGCCGTCGGGCTACTACTCGGACGGTTCATCCCCGGCCTCGACCGGGCGCTGGACTCGGTGAAGATCGGCGGGATCTCCGTCCCGATCGCCATCGGCCTGTTGGTGATGATGTACCCGGTCCTCGCGAAGGTCCGTTACGACGAGACCCACCGGGTCACCGGCGACCGGAAACTGCTCACACTGTCCCTGTTCCTCAACTGGATCGCCGGTCCGGCGTTCATGTTCACCCTCGCGTGGGTCTTCCTACCCGACCTGCCGGAGTTCCGTACCGGGCTGATCATCGTGGGCCTGGCCCGCTGCATCGCCATGGTGTTCATCTGGAACGACCTGGCCTGCGGCGACAGGGAGGCCGCGGCGGTGCTGGTGGCGATCAACTCGGTGTTCCAGGTCGTGGCGTTCGGCGCCCTGGGCTGGTTCTACCTGCAGCTGCTGCCCTCCTGGCTGGGGCTGGAGACCACGACGGCCGAGTTCTCGGTGTGGGCGATCGTGCTCTCGGTGTTGGTGTTCCTCGGCATCCCGCTACTGGCCGGCTTCCTCACCCGAGTGTTCGGCGAGCGGGCCAAGGGCCGGGAGTGGTACGAGGAGACGTTCCTCCCCCGGATCGGCCCGTGGGCCCTCTACGGGCTGCTGTTCACGATCGTGTTGCTGTTCGCCATGCAGGGCGATGCCATCACCTCCCAGCCGCTCGACGTGGCGCGGATGGCCGTGCCCCTCCTGCTGTACTTCGTCCTCATGTTCCTCATCAGCCTGTTCGCCTCACGGGCGGTGGGGCTGAACTACGCCAAGTCGACCAGCGTGGCCTTCACCGCGTCGGGCAACAACTTCGAACTGGCGATCGCGGTGTCGATCGGCACCTTCGGCATCGCCTCCGGCCAGGCCCTCGCGGGCGTGGTCGGGCCGCTCATCGAGGTCCCGGTCCTCATCGGGCTCGTCTACGTCGCCCTGTGGGCCGGACCGAAACTCTTCCCGGGCGACCCGACCCTGCCCGATCGTTCGGTGACCGGGACCCGCTCATGACCGCCGAGCAGCAGGCGCACCACGTCCCCAGCGTTCTGTTCGTGTGCGTCAAGAATGGCGGCAAGTCCCAGATGGCGGCGGCGCTCATGCGCCTGCACGCCGGTGACGCCGTCGCCGTCCATTCGGCGGGCACCAAGCCCGGCTCGGCGGTCAACGCGATGTCCGCGGAGGCGGTCGCCGAGGTCGGCGCCGACATGTCCGGCGAGACCCCCACGGCCGTCGACCCCGACCTGCTGCGACAGGTGGACCGGGTGATCGTCCTGGGCGACGAGGCCGCCGGGGAGATCGACGACGACGACGAGGTCAGCGCGCTCGAAATCTGGCGCACAGACGAGCCTTCCGAGCGCGGGATCGAGGGCATGGAGCGGATGCGTCTGGTCCGCGACGACATCGATCGCCGCGTCCGCACCCTGCTCGCCGAGCTGACCGATTCCAGGCCCCGCGTGCTGTTCGTCTGCGTCCACAACGCCGGGCGCTCCCAGATGGCCGCCGGCTACCTGTCCCACCTGGCCGGAGGACGAATCGACGTCCTGTCGGCCGGGTCGGCACCCAAGGATCAGATCAACCCGGTCGCCGTCGAGGCGATGGCCGAGGACGGCGTCGACATCACCTCGGCCACGCCGAAGATCCTCACCACCGACGCCGTCCGCGCGTCCGACGTGGTCATCACCATGGGCTGCGGCGACGCGTGCCCGGTCTTCCCCGGCAAGCGGTACGAGGACTGGGAGCTGGCGGACCCGGCGTGCCAGGGAATCGAGGCCGTCCGGCCGATCCGTGACGCGATCAAGCGGCGGGTCAGCGCGCTGATCTCCGAACTGCTCGAGACCGAGTCGTAGCGGACGGGCAGGGGGCAGGCCCGCTCCCCCGCGGCACCTCGCCGACCGGGCGGGCTCAGCCGACGTGCCAGTGACGGCGGATGAGCTCCTCCCGGTCTGCGTCGCCGCTTCCGGAGTCGCCCACCTCGTCGTCGTCGTCATCGTCGGCGTCATCACCGCGTAGCCCCGCCAGCACCGAGTCGATGAGCGCGGCGGGGAACACACCGTCGGCCTCGAACATCTCGCGCTCGGCCTCCAGCACGTCGGCCGACTCCGCGCACGAGGTGGGCAGGGTCTCGAAGTCCTCGCCGTCGGCGGCGTTGAGGCGCTCGGCCTGCTCCAGGCTGCCCGGGTCGTCGAGCCCGCGCCTGGCCGCCACGGCCATGCCCGCCAGGAGCAGGTGCACGTCGGCTGAGCCGTCGCCGAGCCGGAACTCGACGGTCTGGGGGTGCGTGGCGGGCTCGGGGATCGGCTCGGAGCTGCCGGGGTTGGCGTGGGCGACCATGTCGGCCAGCACGTCGCCACCCCAGGCCAGCGGGACCCGGACCAGGCCGGTACGGTCCTGCATCCCCCAGCAGATGTCCTCGGGCGACTCGTCACCCTCGGCGAACCGCAGGTACGAAGTGGGGACGGTGTTGCCGAACGCGGACAGTGCCCGGGCGGCCGAGAGGTAGCCGGCGATCAGTCTGCGCGCGGTGTCGGTGATGCCGCCGTCGTCGACGATGACGTTGGTGCCGTCGCGCACCAGGCGGCTGTGGATGTGCAGGCCGTTCCCCGCGCCGTCGCCGCTCACCAGCGGGGCGAAGGTCGCCTCGAGGCCGTGGGCGTAGGCGACCTGACGCACCACCCACTTGGTCAGGACGATGGCGTCGGCGGCCTGCTCCAGGGGGACGGGCTGGAGTTCGATCTCGTGTTGGACCAGCTGTCGGTCGTCCTCCAGGATGTTGCCGACCTCACCGTGCACGTACTTCATCGCGACCCCCATCTCGCGGAGGTGTCCCAGCACCTGCTCGCGGACCCGCTCGTGCTTGGAGAAGGGCGCCGACTCCTGGTAGCCGCGTTCGGACTCGACGGGGTAGATCGGCTCGGGCTCGGCGGCGAGGTAGTACTCCAGCTCACCGAAGGCCTCGAGCGTCATGCCGGTCTCCCGCGTCAACACCTCGGCGGCGCGGCGCACGACCTGCTCGCGCGCGTAGGGCAGCGGCGTGCCGTCGGGCGCGTAGAACGAGCAGAGCACGTCGAGTGAGGTGCGTTCCCCGAAAGGGTTGAGGAAGGCGGTGCGGTGGCGCGGGACGATGTAGACGTCGCTGGCCTCGGTGTCGGTGCCGGGAAAGACGCTCGAGCCGTCCACCCGCTCGCCGCGGGTGAGCACCTCGTGGAGGTGATCGCGCGAGTTGATGGGGAAGGCGAGGGTTTTGAGCCGGCCGTCGCCGCCGACGTAGCGCAGATTGACCTGGCTCAGCTCCAGCTGCTCGACGGCCCGGACGAGGTCGGCGGCGGTGAACTCGGCGGACGGCTTGCCCAGCAGTCGGACGAGCGGGTGGGGTTCCAGTGCGTCGATGGCCATGCCCCGTTCTACCAGCGGCGGGGCCCGGGCGCCTCCGGTCGACCGGGCGTCCGCGCGGCAGGCGGCCCGCCGTCGGTGACGAGCCCGATGTGTCAGTCCAGGTCTGCCGACGAGATCCGGCTCCAGCGATGCCGACGACGTCCGCGTCGACGGTGCTCGATCGCCTGGTAGTCGAACACCGGCAGCGAGAGTGTGAAGCGGATCGCAGCCACTCGCAGGCCGAACCCCACGACGAGGGTGACCGCCGCGCCCCAATTCTCCGGGACGCCCGCAGCCGCGAGGCCCACGTAGACGAGTGCGGCCAGGATGGCGACACTGGCATACAGCTCGTGCCGGAACACGAGCGGCACCCGGTCGCACAGCAGGTCACGCATGACTCCCCCGAACACGCCCGTGATGACCGCGGCGGCGACGGCGATGAGGACGCCGTGCCCCATCTCGAGGGCGATCCGGGCACCGAAGATCGCGAAGACGGTCAGTCCGAGTGCGTCGAGCCCGAGGAAGAGCACCCTGAAGTGCCGCATGAGCGGGGCGACGAACACGGTCACGACCGCGGCCAGCGCGACCAACGCGAGGTAGGACGGATTCTCCACCCAGATGAGCGGATAGTGGCCCAGCAGGACGTCCCGGATCGAGCCACCGCCGATGGCGGTGACGCACGCGACGATCACCACTCCGAACAGGTCCATGCGCTCGCGACCGGCGGCCAGCGCGCCGGTCATCGCCTCGGCGGTGATACCGATGAGGAACAGTATGGTGAGGAACTCCACGGGTGCGACGCGTGACTAGAACCAGAGGTCGGCGAGCAGCTCGATCGACCGGTTCCGCACCGCCGGGTCGTAGGCGTAGGTGACGGTGATGAGCTCGTCGGCGTCGGTGCGCTCGACGAACTCCTCGAGCTGCGCCTTGACCGTCGCGGGCGAGCCGACTGCGCTGATCTCGAGCATCGCGGGCGTGCTGCCTGCGAACTCCGACGGGTCGACGGGCGGCTGGATCTTGCGGCTGCGCCCGGCCCGCAGGTCGAGGAACATCTGCTGCAGGGTGGTGAACTGCCGCTGTGCCTCCTCGTCCGTGTCGGCGACGATGACGTTGATGCCGGCCATCACCTGCGGCTTGTCGAGGCGAGCGGTGGGGGCGTCGGTGCTGAACGAGTCGCGGTAGACGCGGATGGCGTCGTCGATCTGGTCGGGCGCGAAGTGCGAGGCGAGCGAGAACGGCAGTCCCAGCTGCCCGGCGATGGAGGCGCCGTTGACGGTGGAGCCGAGCACCCAGATCGGCACCTCCGTGTTCTGCGAGACCGACGACAGGATCGGGGTGCTCCGCGCCGTGCCCTCCTCGCCGAACCAGCCCTGCAGGTCGTAGATGTGCCGGGCGAAGGCCTGCGGCTCGGCAGACGAGCGGCTCAGCGCCTGGGCGGTCATCCCGTCGGTGCCGGGCGCACGGCCGAGGCCCAGGTCGATGCGGTCGCCGTGGAGGTTGGCCAGCGTGCCGTACTGCTCGGCCACCATGAGCGGGGCGTGGTTGGGCAGCATGACGCCGCCGGAGCCGACGCGGATCCGCTCGGTCACCGACGCGGCCTGGGAGATGAGCAGCGCCGTGGCGCTGGAAGCGAGGTTGGGGGTGTTGTGGTGCTCGGCGAACCACAGTCGCGTGTAGCCGAGCCGGTCGGCGAGCTGCGCGGACTCCATCGAGGCGGCGATGCCCTCACGCGCGGTGGAGCCTTCCGAGATGGAGACCAGGTCGAGGATGCTCAAGGGGACCGACACAACACACCTTTTTCTACGTTCACCGTTGCTTTAAGGGCCGTGGTGGCCCACGCCCAGAGGCTACCGATCCGCCCATGTCGGTGACGGATCACCGATCTCCCCACCCCCTGTCGGTCCGGGGAACTACCGCGAAGCACGACGACGACGAGGCCCACCGCCCCAGACCGCGTGGGCGACTGCGGGGATGCGCATTACGGATCCCCCGGATTGTGCGTTGGGTCACACTATGCTCATCGCGGGCCCCGCCCGCGCATCAGGTCCGTACGAAGGGTCCGAACCACATGACGACGATCGCATGACCACCGCACGCTCCGACGAACCACTCCATCAACGGGTGACCTCGGGCGAGGCCAACCTGGACAAGTTCCGCGACCGCCTCACCGCCTGGCTCGCGGCCCGCGACGAGGTCGATTCCTCCGCAGGTGTCGAGGTCTCGGCGGTGAGCAGGCCGGAGAGTTCGGGGATGTCCAACATCTCGGTCCTCTTCGACGCCACCTGGACCCCGGCCAGCCCGGCCTCAACAGGGGAAGCAGCCGCGCCGCAATCCGCTCAGCTGGTCGCCCGGATGTGCCCGCAGGATGACGCGTTCCCGGTGTTTCCCGTCTACGACCTGGCCAAGCAGTTCGACGTGATGCGGGTGGTTGGCGAGAACACCGACCTGCCGGTCCCCCGTGTCCGCTGGCTCGAACAGGACCCGGCCATCCTTGGCACGCCGTTCCTGGTGATGGACCGAGCCTCCGGGCGCGCGCCGGTCGACAACCCCCCGTACGTCTTCGACGGCTGGTTGCTGGAGATGGACCCCGAGCGGCGGCGGGAATTCCAGCGCGAGTCTGTCGCCGTGCTGGCGGCGATACACCAGATCCCGCGGCCGACCGAGCTGGTGTCGTCGCTCGCGCCCGCGCCGGGCATGAGTTCGCTGCGCGCGCACGTCGACGAGCAGCGCGCGTACTACGAGTGGACTACCCGCGAGGACGGGCTCACGATCCCGGTGATCGAGCGGGCCTTCGACTGGATCGAGGCCCACTGGCCCGCCGAGACCGGGCCGGACGTACTGAGCTGGGGCGATGCCCGGATCGGCAACATCCTCTACGAGGGCACCACCCCGACGGCCGTGCTGGACTGGGAGATGACCGCGATCGCGCCGGCCGAGGTCGACCTCGGCTGGTTCTTGTACTTCCACGACCTGTTCCAGGAGCTCGCGGTCGCATTCGACTTCCCCGGCATCCCGGACCTGTTCGACCACGGCGAGGTCGTCGAACAGTACGAGCAGCTCACCGGTTCCACGGTCCGGGACCTGCCGTTCTACTACGTCTACGCGGGCCTGCGGCAGGCCATCATCCTGTCGCGGATCACTCGACGTCGTATCCACTTCGGTGAGCAGGACGCTCCCGCCCACCCGGACGAGTACGTGCTCCACCACACGATGCTCCAGCGGTTGATCGACGGGTAACGGCGAGCGCACGCCACGGTGGACAACCGCGATGCTTCTCGAGCCACTTCTGGCTGGAGCGGAGCCTCGCGTCAGACTCGTCAGGTAGGAATAGTCTAACGCGTGAAGACACCTACCCGCCTGACCGAGGACTCAATGGCCAAGACGATTACCGTTGTTGGAGCAGTATTTAGCACCGATGAGAGCGTCCTAGCGTTCCGTCGTAATGCCGATCGCTCCGCAGGGGGGAAGTGGGAGTTCCCGGGGGGCAAGGTCGAGTCGGACGAGACTCCTAAAGAAGCGCTTCGTCGCGAGATCCTCGAAGAGCTTGGTCTCCACATCACCGTGGGAAGCCTGATAGACCGCTCCCGCACTGTCGTTGGCAGTAACACCATCGACCTGGCCTGTTACTTCGTCGAAGCCGATCGGTACCCGACCGAGAGTTTGGACCACGACCGAATCGTCTGGCAGCCTTTCTCCGCAATACAAAATCTGGACTGGGCTGCCCCGGATCTTCCCGCCATCGAAGCCCTACTCAAGGCCCGACGGTGACTGAACCGCTACCCCTCGGTGTATACGAGTCTGTAGTCACCCCGCCATTCGCTCGTCGCCTCTCCGCGACCCAGGGCGACCCCCACTATTCGTCGCCGGACGACTCCGACCTACCGCTCATACTCTCTCGACACGTCCAGCAGATGGTGCAGGCGAGACTTTCCGGGAAGACCGCCTCGGAGCAGCTTGAGATCACCCGCGAGTTGCTCCGTTCGTTTGAGGAAGATCAGCAAGTCACTACGTCCCAGCTTCTGCACGCCATCACTGCACCCGGCAACCGGCTACCCAATCGGCCGTCACATCCCTTGACGGCGGGAGCCCTCCTCACGAATGCGCGAGACGAGCCCAACCTGGGAAATGAACTCGCGCTTGAAATGGATTCCGCAGACCGCGTGGACTTGCTTTGCGCATTCGTGAAGTTTTCCGGCGTACGCGTGATCGAACATCAACTGGCCGCACTACAGCGCCGCCAAGTTCCATTGCGCGTCATCACCACGACTTACATGGGGGCTACAGACCGACGCGCTTTGGACGTACTCGTCCGCGACTTCGGTGCCGAAGTTCGAGTCAGCTACGAGGTGTCGACTACACGCCTCCATGCCAAGGCATGGCTCTTCCATCGATTGAGCGGTTTCAACACGGCATACATTGGGAGTTCCAACCTGTCGAAGCCAGCCCTGGTGGACGGTCTTGAATGGAATGTTCGACTAGCGGAGGCCGCGAGCAGCAAAGAAATTGCGAAGTTTTCGAAGGTCTTTGATTCTTATTGGAGTTCGCAGGAATTCGAGACTTACGACCCCGCCAAGGACTCAGATCGCCTTGATGCCGCCCTGAGTGCCGCGGGGAGTTTCACGCGCCGGGAGCATTCCGCCTACCCGTCTGCTGATCCCGGCAGTAACGTCATCACGGACCACCACACAGCGGGTCCGATTGCGAGCGAAACCGAGTCCGAATCCCCTCCGACCGGAGGTATGCACCCACCTAGCTCCACTGCCGAGGGAAGTCTGCAGTTAGTCCCGCTTCCCGAGACCACTATTGCGCACTTCACGCCTTACCCGCATCAGCGACGCATGCTGGAAGCGCTCGAGGTCGAACGCCAAGTCTTCAATCGGCACCGCAATCTGATCATTGCCGCAACGGGCACCGGGAAGACAGTTGTGGCCGCCCTGGACTACTACCGTCTCTGCGACAGCGGCGGCCATCGGCCCACGCTGTTGTTTGTGGCGCACCGCAAGGAGATCCTTACTCAAGCTCTTGCCACATACCAAAGCGTTCTCAATGATCCATCATTTGGCGAACTCTATGTAGGCGGCGACAGGCCACTTCGGAACTCTCACGTCTTTGCCAGCATCCAGTCGTTAAGTCGAGGTGCGGAGACTCTCCTGCCGCAGTCGTGGGACGTCATTGTCGTGGATGAGTTCCATCACGCCGAGGCCGCAACGTATCAGCGGTTCCTAGAAAGTTACGAGGCCACCGAATTGCTCGGTCTCACCGCAACTCCAGAACGAGCGGACGGCGTTGATGTCAGCAAGTTCTTCGGAGGGCGGACCGCGGTTGAACTCCGGTTGTGGGACGCTCTCAACCAAGACCTACTGTGCCCGTTCCACTATTACGGAATCGCGGATGAAACAGATCTCAGTTCCATCAAGTGGACCTCTGCCGGATATGACGCCACGCAGCTCTCAAACTTGTACACCGGAAATGACGCTCGCGCAGTCCTCATCTCCAGGGCACTTCACGAGAAGGTTCTCGACCCTCGTTCCATGCGCGCTCTGGGATTCTGCGTCACCATCGAACATTCCGAATACATGGCGCAGTGGTTTGTCGACCACAACATCCCTGCAATGTCTATCAGTGCGAACACCCCCCGCGATGTGCGCGAACGAGGCATCCAGGATCTTAAGGCCGGTCGAATTAACTGCATCTTCACCGTAGATGTGTTCAACGAGGGCGTGGACATTCCCGAAGTCGACGTCGTGCTCATGCTCCGCCCCACTAACAGTTCGACGGTCTACATTCAGCAGTTGGGCCGAGGCCTACGACGGTCACCAGCGAAGGCGGTCCTCACCGTCCTGGATTTTGTTGGCCACCACCGGGCAGATTTCGATGTGTCGGGTCGTTTCCTATTGATGACCGGACAGACTCGGCGAGAGCTCGCCCGCGACCTCGAGGTTGGTTACCCCAACCTCCCAGGTGCGTCTCGAATTGTCCTGGACGAAGTTGCACGCAAGGAGGTGCTCGATTCCATTCGTCGCGCCGCGCAAAACTCCCGCATAGCGGCTCTGATCGCCGATGTTCGCGCAGTGGGAGTTGAGAAGAGGCTCGCCGCATTCCTCGAAGCATCGGGCCGAACGGTCGATGACGTATACCGCTCCGACCGCTCGTGGCACACGATTCAACTGAAAGCTAAGGGGCAATCCCCCGCGTCCAAGGACGAGCACGCACTACTCAAGCGACTGCATCGCTTGCGGACGGTGGACGATCTAGATCGAATCGAGAACTACACGCGGGTGGCCTCGACGCTGCGTAGCGGCGGTTCAATTAGCTCGAACGACCCGTGGGCCCAGATGCTGGTCGACTTCATGTTCCCAAGAGAGAAGTTCGCTACTCTCGCCGGCGCTCTAGAATTGCTGGCTAACTATCCGAGCGTCCTCGACGAAATACCCGAGTTAATGGAAGCCGCTAGCTACAACATCGAGATGCTACCCCTGCCCCTTGGGCATGGGCTCGAATCGCTGCCGCTTCGGTCACATGCTCGCTACCAGAGGGAGGAGCTCTTATCGGGCCTGAAGTGGACCACGATGGACCGCCGTCCCGGCACGCATCGCGAGGGGGTGCTGTGGTCGCCGGATGTCCAGTCCGACCTATTCCTTATCAACCTGCATAAGGACGAGAAGACTTTCAAGGAATCTACGATGTATCGGGATATCCCTGTGACGAAGGACTTGTTCGACTGGGAATCGCAGTCAACCACTCGCCAGCAGTCCCCGACTGGCCGCCGCTACATAACTCACCGGGAGAATGGAACGAATATCCTCCTCGCAGTGCGCAATGCGCCTGACGACGAGGTGGGGACAGCGCCATTCCTCCTGCTTGGCACGGCCCAACTCGAAACGTACGAGGGTGACAAGCCCATCCGTTTCCGTTGGCGACTCGACCGTTCAATGCCGGCGGATGTCCTGGCCCAAGCATCCGTCATAGGCGCCTAACGTAAGGGGCCCTTCCGGATTTAGACCTGACTTCCACAAGTTTTAGTGTCACCCTGCGTTGATCGCGTCGATGACGGCTCGCGCGGCGTCCGGGATTGTGGGTTCGACGAGCATTTCGTGGTCGCCAATGGCGACGGTGACCGTGCGCAGCGGCCGCAGGGTGGTGACGATCTTCTTGATCGACATGCCGGTGACGTCCTGCAGGTGCCGCGCCACGGCCAGGGCCGCGAACACGACGGTGAGGTGAGCTTCGATCGCATCGCGGGTGCGGTGGAAGATCGGGCGCGCCCTCAGGTCGGCCTTGGCCATGCGGAAGGACTGCTCGACCTTCCAGAGGTCGTGATAGGCCGCCACGACGGCATGGCCGTCCATCGCGGCCGGGGCGATGTTGGTGACATACCCCTTGTAACCTGCAGATTCGCGGGCCCGCTGGATCGAGGCCTCGTCCAGGATTACCGGCCCTTCCGGATCCGGAGTGCATAGCTGGGGTTCGCCGGTGATGCGGTGAGGCA